>JAPYPO010000329.1 GCA_029937645.1 Candidatus Hydrogenedentota bacterium | reverse complement strand
TGACAAAAGGGGTAGTTTCTTGTTTCCGCGTTTCTTTTTTGACGGGATAACAGGAACTAAATAACCGGCGATAACCCGTTATGTCTCAAGTAGTACGGATTTCCGGAAGGGACGGGACTATCTTTCCGATCCACAACCAACATTGAATGGGCCCATTTTGTTCTTGTTGGGGTTTAATTAAGTTTGAAGGTCAATTTTCAATCGGGCTCCAGGCCCGTGACAGTTAGGTTATGCAAAAACTACTATTTATCATGATCGCGGCGGGCACTGTTGCCACAAGCTATTGGTTGAGCGGCATCTATTTCGCCAAAGACCCTGCCGAAGCCCAATTCGATAAACCGAAACAGCCGGTGCCCGTGGAATCGGCCGCAGCGGCACGGCGCGCACTTCGCGAAACCATCGTATATCCTGGATCCGTCGCGGCGGACGAGACGGTCTCCATCGCGCCGCGAATTAGCGGGATCATTCGCGATATCCATGTAGATTTCGGGGACTTTGTGTCTGCGGGCGATCCGTTGGTGACGATTGACGATGCCGAGTTCGTCGAGCGGCAGAAGCAGGCTCAAGCCACGGTCCGGTTGGCCGAGGCACAACTGAAAAAGTCTGAGGCGCAGCTTGAGTTTATGCGACGGGATTTTGAACGGGCCCAACAGGAAGCGGCGGCCGGGGTAGCTATGTTGCAGGAACTCGATACGAAGCGGGCCGCCCGTGATTCGGCGGCGGCGGATGTGGAAGTCTCGGGCGCGCAGTTAGAACGGACGATCGCCGTTCTCGAAGAGGCGCAATTGAACGTCGCCGATACGCGGATCCTATCGCCGTTATCCGGATGGGTGCAGGAGCGTGTCACGGATCCGGGCGCGCTGGCGTCTCCCGCCGCCCCCATCCTCACGATTGTAGATATCGACCCTGCACAGGTGGTGGTCTACATTCCAGAACGAGAACTTCAGTTGGCTGAAAAGGGCCGACCAGCCACGGTAACAACGCGCGCGAATGAGGTTTTTGAGGGCCGAATATCTCGGGTGGCGCCTTCGCTCAGCATGTCGACTCGGACGACGGAGCTGGTCGTCGAAGTGCCGAATCCCGATCATGATTTGCGCCCGGGAATGTCGGCAGACGTAACGCTGATCGCTCGCGAAGCGCCCGATGCGCTGGCGATCCCTTTGGCCGCGGTTATTTTTCAACAGGGAAGCACATTTGCCTTCCTCATCGAAGGCGGTCTGGCGCACCTTGTTCCCATCGAGATTGGGATCGAGGAAGAAGAGTACGTGGAGGTGATCCGGGGGCTCGATGAGGGGGATCGCGTAGTCGTGCAGGGCCAGTATTTATTGAAAGACGGGGATCCCGTAACGGAAGGCGCCCCGGGCGAAGGAACCCCCCAGAGCGGTTTTCTCAACTCATGAAGTTGACGGAAATCGCTGTCGACCGACCCATTTCAACGTCGATGATCGTGGGGATCGTGGTCGTGACGAGCCTCGTTGCCTTGTCACGCCTCCCCATCGACCTCATGCCGGATGTTACCTTCCCCAACATTACAGTTGTTGTCACCTATCCCGGCGCAACGCCGGAAGAAATCGAGACGCTCATTATGCAGCCCCTCGAAGAAGCGATGGGCTCGGTTGAAAATGTCCAGGAGATCGACACCGCTTCGAGCGAGGAGCGGGCGAATGTGCGGCTCAAATTCTCGTGGGGGGTAAATCTGGACGAGGCGGCCAATGACGTTCGTCAACGGTTGGACCGAATGCGTGCGGCCTTTCCGGATGAAGTCGAGCCACCTGTCCTCTACAAGTTCGATGTGAACCAAGGCTCCATCATGGGCTTTGGGATCGCGTCGGACACAATGCCGCTTCCCGATGTTCGCTATCTCGCGGAACATAAGCTGGCGCAACGCTTAGAGCGCCTGGTCGGAGTAGCCTCGGTGCAGGTAAGTGGTGGGCGCTTGAGAGAGATTCAAGTGAACCTCTCTCGGGAGAAGCTGGACGCGTTGTTGTTGACGCCGCAGCGGATTGTGCAGGCTATCCGGGCGGAGAATATCAATCTTCCGGCGGGGGAAGTATTCTCCGGTGAGACCCAACTGATCATGCGGACGCAGGGCCAAATGATCGCCCCCAGCGAGTTCGGCGATATCGTTGTGGCGACCCGGGAAGGCGTGCCCATTTATCTACGCGATGTAGCGGAGATTACGGACGGCCTGGAAGAACTGCGCCGGGTCCAGCGTATCGATGGCATCCCCTCGGTGACGATGCGGATATACCGTCAATCCGGTGGCAATACAGTTACGGTAGCGGATGCGGCGCATGCCGAGTTGGAGAAGATCCGCGCGGAATACCCTGACCTCAGCATCTTAACGTTATACGATACCTCGAAGTTCATCAAGGATTCGATTGGCAACGTGCAACGGGCGGCCATATTCGGTTCCTTGCTTGCCATCATCATCCTATTCATTTTCTTGCGTGACGTGCGGACGACATTGATTATCGCTAGTTCGATTCCGGTTTCTGTCATGGCCTCGTTTTCGTTAATTTATTTCAGCGGCTTCACCCTCAATATCGTTTCCTTTGGCGGACTGGCCTTGGGGGTCGGCCTGTTGGTGGACAACAGTATTGTTGTCCTGGAGAATATTTTTCGCCACCGAGAGAGCGGACAAGACGCACGCTCGGCGGCGATCGACGGAACGCAAGAAGTCTCGACAGCGATCACCGCTTCCACCTTGACGACGCTGGTTGTCTTTCTGCCGTTATTTTTCCTCTCGGGCGCCGCGAGCATTATGTTTACTCAACTGGCCTATGTCGTCGCGTTCAGCCTGGCGTGCAGCCTGATCGTGAGCCTGACACTCGTCCCGACACTCGCACGGCACCTGCTCCATCTCGAATCACTGGAGCGCACGGCCGGCGAATCATTCGTGCATATGATCTACCGGGTAAGCGAAGAGATGCTTAAGCGCATGGAGTGGGCGTACCGGCGCCTGTTGCATTTTTCACTCGCACACCGCTTGCTCGTGGTCACGGTGAGTTGCTCCCTTTTCGCGGCCTCGCTTCCGCTCTACGCGACCCTGGGATTCGAATACATGCCTACAGCCGACGAGGGCGAAGTGCGCGTCTATGGGACCATGGCGCCGGGAACGCGGCTCGAGGTGCTAGACGAAGCATTTACGGAACTGGAGCGCATCTGCCGCGAAACGCTCGGCGACGACGTCAAGCACGTTATGACGGACTTCGGGATGAGCAGTTGGTATAAATCGGGCGGCTCGAACGGCGGGCGGATGGAACTCGAACTGGTGGACGCCTCTCTCCGCACACGAACGAGCGCGGAAGCGGCGGACGCGCTTCGCGACCGAATCGGAGACATTCCGGGCATGCGGGCCAAAGCGCGTCCGGGCGGTGGCCTATGGATATTTCGCTACCTGACGCTGGATGGCGAAAGTGTTTCCGTCGAGATTCGCGGTCACGACCAGACGGTGGCGATGGGGATCGCGGAGGAAGTCAAGCGTCGGCTTGAGGCCATCGACGGGATCAAAGATCCGAACATGCGCGACCCCGAAGGGCGGCCGGAAATTGGGCTACGAATCGATCGCTTCAAGGCCGCGGAGGCAGGGTTTACTGTGACGGACGTCGCCGAGGCGATTCGGACGAATTTTGGTGGCGAAGTGGCAACGCGTTTCCGAGACGGAGGCGAAGAGTACGATGTCCGCGTGCGGTTGCAGGAAAAGGACAGGCAAACGGTGAAAGATCTTCGGACACACTGGCTGACCACGCCTTCGGGTGAGCGCGTTCCCGCGAGCAATTTTATTCGCGAGTCCCGGATCTCGGGGCCGTTGGAGATTCGGCGGAAGAACCAGGAACGCGTCCTCCGGGTGAACGCCGACCTCGATCCGGAATACAGCCTGGGAAACGTGATGGCCGAAGTCGAATCAAGCTTACAATCCATATCGCTGCCCGACGATTTCTCGCTGGTCTACGGCGGCGAGTATGAAGAGCAAAAGAAATCGCACCGGGAATTGATATTTGGGTTGGTGCTCGCCATTTTGCTGGTGTACATGGTGATGGCCGGGCAATTCGAGTCGATGATACAACCCTTCGTCATCATGTTTTCAATTCCCTTCGCGACGATCGGGGTGCTGGGCATGTTGTGGATGACGCATACCACCATAAGCGTTCAGTCTATTCTTGGGATCGTCGTACTCGTCGGAATCGTTGTGAACAATGCCATCGTACTTGTCGACTACATAAACCTACTCCGGCGCAAGCAGGGTCTTCCGCTGCATGAAGCCGTCGAGGAAGGCGGACGCCGCCGCCTCAGGCCCATTATCATGACAACACTCACGACGACACTGGCGCTGGTTCCGATGGCGATTGGGCTGGGTTCGGGCGGCGAGTTGCAGGCCCCGATGGCTCGTGTTGTCATTGGCGGGCTGTTGACGTCCACACTGATCACGCTCCTTTTTGTCCCCGTCCTGTATACCACCATTGAAGAGCTGTTGGACCGGCGGCGCGAACAAACGGCAAGTGGTCCTGCTGGGGATGGCGATGGAGCCTCCGAACCGCTTTCCGCTGGATAGTTTCTGTCGCAGAATGGGCTGCAGGCGCCATCCTAAGCGTAGCGATCTCTTACCGAAAGCGAGTCAGCAGGTTGAAGAGATTCTTCGCTTCGCTCAGAATGACCGCCTTAACCTTATTCCGGCCTGAAAACTGCTTTCCGCAACAGAATCTGGTGTATTGGTTCACAATGAAGCCAACTTATGTGCGCTCGAAAATATCCCATTTTCTGTCATTGCGAGTCAGAACCCGCTTCGCGGGAAATTGGGATAAGAAAG
>JAPYPO010000328.1 GCA_029937645.1 Candidatus Hydrogenedentota bacterium | reverse complement strand
CTTTATGCGAACGCCTTGGAAGCCGTATACTACCGCCTTTCAATTCCCCCCTCAACAGCACACCGGAGATCCACTGATGGCAAACGACGACCTTAAGGCAATGTACCGCACCAAGAACTTAGGCGAATTTCCGGACTCGATGGAGGTGCTGGGGCGCAGCTATGAGAAGGTCGAGGATCTTCGTTATGGCACCAATCCCCATCAGCCGGCGGCGTTTTACCGACCGAAAGACGGCTCACTCGTTCTGGGCGCTTACGAGATGCTCAAGACGGGTAAAGGCGGCTTGAGTCAGACCAACGTGGAAGACATGCACCACGCTGTGGGCATTCTGAAGTACATGCAACGCCCCGCGTGCGCGGTGATGAAACATTGCAACCCTTCGGGCGTCGCTATCAAAACGGGCGACCAAGATCTCAAGACGGTCTACCAGCGCGCGCGCGATGCCGACGCGCAAGCCGCCTTCGGATCCGTCGTGGTGTTCAACACGGAAGTTGACGCAGCCACCGCCGAAGAAATCATGCAGACGATCGTTGAAGGCGTCGCCGCGCCGGGCTTTACCGAAGAGGCCTTGGCCGCGTTCAACGATTTCGACCGTTTCAAGCGCAACAAGGCCATCCGCATTATGAAACTACCGAGCTTCGCGTCGCTGCCTAAATTTATCGATGACGGGACGGACGTGCGCGAAATGAAAGTCTTCGACGACGGATCCATCGTTCTCGCGGTGCCCTACCTTTCGCGGGTAAAGTCAACGGCTGATTTGGCCCCGGCCTACAACGAGCACAAGAAACACGGACGCATCGATATCGGCCGCGTCCCGACGCCGCAGGAACTCGAAGACCTTCTCTTTGCGTGGTACATCAACATCCATGTGCGCTCGAACGGCGTGGTCATCGCGAAAAATGGCCAGACCCTGGCGGTCGGAACCGGCGAACAAGACCGCGTCGGCGCGGTTTCCCAGGCCATCATCAAGGCCAAGCAAAAATATCAAGGCGACGAAGATATCCAAGGTTCCGTCATGGCCTCCGACGGCTTCTTCCCGTTCCGCGACGCTGTGGACGCGGCGACGAGCGAAGGCGTCACCGCCATCGTCCAGCCCGGAGGATCCATCAACGACTACGACACCATCGCCGCCTGCAACGAGTCGAACACGGCCATGGTGTTCTCGATGGAGCGGTGCTTTAGCCACCATTAGTTCCCTGGGCAGGCTCGGGTGGCACCTTCAAACTCGTTTGGAGGTGAAAGTGCTTTGGGTTCGATCCTCACCTCCAAACGAGTTTGAAGGTGCCACCCACTGAATTAGGGGAGGCTCAAGCTTTCGTGCATATGGTATCCTTGTAGCCGCTAGCCGGGACTTCTCCGTGTATCTAGCCCGGAATTTGATGAACATGACGACCATCCCCACATTGGTAGAATCGGCCCGCGAGGGCAACGCGGAGGCCTTCGAGGTCCTCGTAGCGCGGTTTCGTGACAACGCGCAGGCCCGCGCCTATGCGGTGCTGGGCGACCATCATCTGGCCGAAGACGCCGTCCAAGAGGCCTTTACTGAGGCTTTTCTCACTTTGGACAAGCTTCGGGACCCTGCCGCCTTTCCTGGCTGGTTCAAGCGTATCGTCATCAAACGAATCGACCGGCTCATCCGCGGCAAAAAGCTACCGATGACCTCGCTGGACGCCGCCTCGAACGCCGCCTCGCATGACGGCCCCGACTTGGGAATGGATGAAGCCGAGAGACAGACTTGGTGCCAGGATGCCCTCGAGTTTCTGCCGGACCACGAGCGAGAAATAGCAAAATCTTACTATCTTGAGGCGCGCGCTCAGAAGGATATTGCGGCGGAGTATGGCCTCCCGGTGACGACCATAAAAAAACGACTCTACTCGTCGCGGCAACGCCTGAAAAAGACGCTTCGATACTTGGATCCTGGTTCGGACGCGTCGGACGGGCCATCGCGTTTGCCCATATCGGCACAGTTGTTCTCGGCGGCATCGAACGGATTTCCGAGCCGCGTTCAACAGCTAATTGATGCGGACCCGGATCTCGTTCGTCTGCACGATGAAGACGGCGTGAGCATTTTATTGTACGCGGCCCACGCATCCTATCGGACGGGCAACACGCGCGTGACCGACTTGCTTGTAGCCAAAGGCGCGCCGATCGATTTCCTGGGCGCGGCCGCGCTCGGTATGCGGGACGTGGCGGCGGCCCATCTTCGCGCGGCGCCGGGTCGAGTCCATTCAAGCGGCGCATGGGGCCGCACAGCGTTGCATTGGGCGTCGGTCGCGGGACAAGATCTGATGGTCGATTGGCTGCTCGCCATGGGCGCGCACGCGAACGCGGTTGACCGTTGGGGGTGTACGCCTTTGCATGTCGCTGCGGAATTTGGACGACTCTCCACCGTACAGTTGTTGACGCGCAACGGCGCCGATGCAACCGTGCGTCTGCGCAATGGAAAGACGGCGCTCCATATGGCGGCACAGTCCGGCCATTTCGGGGTGGTCGAGGAATTGCTGCGCCATAACGCGGAGATCGATGTCTTCGCCGCAACGAGCCTTGGCTGGGAGGAAACCGTGCGCCGTATGTTGCGCGACGACCCCTTCCTGGCGAAGGCCAGTTTGCCCTATGGCGCGACGCCCCTCCATATCGCCGCCGAGGATGGCCAACTGAAAATGGCCGAGTTTCTCGTCGACGCCGGCGCGGAGTTGGACATCGTCTGCGCTGCCGAATTGGGTTGGACCGATACGGTGAAGGATCTCCTGGCAAAGGGGCCGGAAGCGGCGAACACCACAAGCGGCTCATTCGGATTCACGGCGCTCCACACGGCCACGGCAAAGGGCAGGCGCGACCTTGCGCGTTTGTTGCTGGCAGGGGGCGCGCAGGTAAACGCCCTGGATAAGATGTATCAGAAAACGCCGTTGGGCGAGGCGTTGTACTTCGGGAACGAGGCCATGGCGAAGTTGCTATTCGAGCACGGTGCGCAGGCGTAGTTCAGGGCCTGATTGCATTTCCGTGTTTCTTGAAACGCCGCACCGTATCGCGAGTAACCGCATGTTTGAGCATTGACATTCTCACGGAGGACCGTGGGAACGAGAGAAATAGAAAATAATACGCCGCGATTTCGCGGCTACGACTACAACGGGAGATTCATCCGAATGGCTGTTACAACGAACGACCGGGAGTTGGCGTACAAGATCGCCGACATGAGTTTGGCCGACTGGGGCCGCAAGGAACTGGACATCGCAGAGAAGGAAATGCCCGGCCTCATGGCCATTCGCGCGCAGTACGCGGCTGGCCAGCCCTTGGCCGGATACCGGGTGACCGGTTCGCTGCACATGACAATCCAGACGGCGGTATTGATGGAGACGCTCAAGGCGCTCGGGGCGGATGTCCGCTGGGCGAGCTGCAATATCTATTCCACGCAAGACCACGCGGCGGCGGCGATGGCGGCGGCCGACTTTCCCATCTATGCCTGGAAAGGCGAGACCTTGGATGAGTACTGGTGGTGTACCTACCAGGCGCTGACCTGGCCCGATGGCCGGGGTCCGCAGCTTATCGTCGATGACGGCGGCGACGCGACGCTTCTGATCCACCGGGGCGTCGATTTTGAAGTGGAGTACGAGAAGACGGGGAAATTGCCGGACATCAGCTTAGAGAACGAAGAAATCACTTGCATCGACACGCTCCTCCATAAAGTCCACGGTGAAGACCCAAGCCATTGGCGCAATGTGGCCAAGGATTGGATTGGCGTTTCGGAGGAGACGACGACCGGCGTCCACCGCCTCTACCACATGATGCGCGACGGCAATCTCTTGACCCGCGCGATCAATGTGAACGACTCGGTGACCAAATCGAAATTCGATAACCTCTACGGCTGCCGCGAATCCCTCGCCGACGGCATCAAACGTGCCACCGACGTCATGGTGGCCGGTAAGATTACCGTAATTGCGGGTTATGGCGACGTGGGTAAAGGCTGCGCGGCCGCGATGAAGGGCCTTGGATCGCGGGTCATCGTCACGGAAATCGACCCCATCTGCGCGCTCCAGGCCTCCATGGAAGGCTATCAAGTTATGACCATGGAAGAGGCCGCGCCCCAGGGCGATATCTTCGTAACGACCACGGGCTGCTTCAACGTCATTCGCGGCGAACACATGGACGTGATGAAGGACGAAGCCATCGTCTGCAACATCGGCCATTTCGATTCGGAGATTGAAGTCGCGTACCTGGAGAATCGCGCCGACATCGAAGAAATCAACATCAAGCCCCAAGTCGACAAGTTCGTCTACCCCGATGGCAAAGCCATCGTCGTCTTGGCGCGCGGGCGGCTCGTGAATCTTGGGTGCGCGACGGGCCACCCCTCGTTCGTCATGTCGAATTCCTTCGCGAACCAAACGCTTGCGCAAATCGCGCTCGCACGAGACACGGATCAATACGAAATCGGAAAGGTATATACGCTCCCCAAAATTCTCGACGAGGAAGTCGCGCGGCTGCATCTCGAAAAACTTGGCGTGAGCCTGACCACGTTGTCCCAGGAACAAGCGGACTACCTCGGCATACCCGTGGAAGGCCCGTATAAAGCAGATCATTACCGGTATTAAGAAAAGTCAATGGCCGCTGGGCTGACCCAAGCCCAGCGGCCAATGAAGGATTGATTCACCAGTGCCGATCTCGCCAGCCGATTCCCGAAAGCTCCTAGTGGAACTTCCCATTCGCGTGAAGACCTATGACATCGATTGGGTCGGCCATGTCAACAACATCGTCTATCTGCGGTGGCTGGAAGATCTGCGGTTGCAACTGCTGGATGTCTATTATCCGTTGGAAGATCTCCTGGCGGAGGGCTACTCGCC
>JAPYPO010000327.1 GCA_029937645.1 Candidatus Hydrogenedentota bacterium | reverse complement strand
GTCCTGACCTCCCTCCGGCACCACCAGGCCGAAGTGTTTCTCTGTCAGCTTGAAGGCGCGGTTGACGAAATTCCCGTAGGTGTCGGCGAG
Source organism: Candidatus Hydrogenedentota bacterium (assembly GCA_029937645.1). GTDB lineage: Bacteria > Hydrogenedentota > Hydrogenedentia > Hydrogenedentales > JAPYPO01. The sequence continues at coordinate 4,768 of JAPYPO010000327.1, read as the reverse complement.
ATCTTTATTGCACGTTGCTGCGAGGGACTCCCAGGTGAAAGACGAGTCGCTGGTCTCTGGAGCATTTGCCATCAGGTAGTAACGCCAATAGTCGGCGGGCAAAAGCTCAATGGCCTCCAACATGAAGATGCCCCGCTGTTGCGAGGTCGAAAACTTGCCGCCGTAGTACGTCAGCCAGTTGAAGCCCTTGATATAGTCCGTCACCTTCCACGGTTCGCCCGAACCGACCATGGTGCATGGGAAACTGACGGTATGGAAGGGGACATTGTCTTTCGCCATGAACTGCGTGTAGGTCACATCGTCGGCGTCGTACCACCAGGATTTCCAGTCGCGTTCATCCGGCGCTTCGTCCGCCCATTCTTTGGTGGCGCCGATGTATTCGATAGGGGCATCGAACCAGACATAGAAGACCTTGCCCTCGAAGCCCGGCCTGTCGACCGGAACGCCCCAGGCCAGGTCTCGGGTGATGCATCGGTCTAGCAAGCCCTCGTTCAGCCATTTGAGGGCAATAGAGGTTACCAGCTTCGGCCAATGGGAATGACCTTCAATCCAGGTTCGAATGCGTTCGGAGAATTCGGATTGCTTGAGAAAAAGATGGCGGCTTTCGCGGACTTCGAGGTCGGCGCTGCCCGACACGGCGGACTTCGGATCGATCAAATCGGTAGGGTCCAGAACCTTCGTGCAGTTTTCACATTGATCGCCGCGCGCATTCTCGTAGCCGCAGTGCGGGCAGGTCCCGACGATGTAGCGGTCCGGCAAAAAGCGTTTGTCGGTGAGTGAGTACATCTGTTCCGTCGTCCGTTCTTCAATGTACCCGTTCTCTTCCAACTTGCGCGCGAAGTACTGGGTGAACTCATGATTTTGCGCGGAAGAGCTCCGGCCGAAATGGTCGAAAGACAAGCTGAATCGCCGGCCCAGCTCCGCCTGCACTTCATATTGCTGGCGGCAGAACTCGCTCACTTCGAGGCCTCGATCGAGGGCGGCCAGCTCCGCAGGAGTTCCATGCTCATCGGTGGCGCAGATGTAGAGGACCTCTTCCCCGCGGAGCCGGAGAAAGCGGGCATAGACGTCGGCGGGAAGCATGGAGCCCACAAGGTTGCCCAAGTGCTTGACTCCGTTGATATAGGGCAGCGCGCTGGTAATGAGGTGGCGTGTCATTTGGATTCCTGTATTTCGGTTTTAGTATCTGGCCCGGTGAAGTGCAGGATTATAACCGCTTTTGGAGGCCCGAGTTAAGGGTGGCGCATTGTGCCGAATATCAATACAGATGGAATTTACGCTTTTGCAGGAATACGCGCCCCTAGGTCCGTGTTGGCTACGAATAAGCAGCGAGTTCCAGGAGGCTCGGGCCTTAGTGCATCTTAACTGATTATGAGTACGGATCTACTTGTGGCAGCCTCGGCTGATGGCGTATCTGTAATTAATTAAAAATGCCCTAATTGATTCGACCATGAAAAATTTTCTGGATAGAGCTTCGATATAGTCACGCGATCATGCCCACTTCTTTAATTTCGTATATCCACTCCCGCCTATGTCCCAGTGGCGAGACAGATCTGCGCAGAAATGTGTGCCATAACAGTTGTGGCGGTGAAACAGGTCAGCATGACAGGGGAACACGACAGTGTCCCCTATTTGGCGATAATTGAGTAACGATACGGAGAGAGATGTTTTGTCAAACGGAACAGTAAAGTGGTTTAACGACGAAAAGGGATTTGGGTTCATCATCCCCGAAGAGGGCGGCAAGGATGTCTTCGTCCACCGGTCAAATTTGGATACGCCGGGGCAGGTTCTCCAAGAGGAGCAGCGTGTTATCTACGAAATTGGCGACGGTCGAAACGGGCCGGAAGCCAAGGAAGTCCGAATCGCCTAGCAGTTTCGGTTTGCTAGCAGTCCGCAGTAAAAGTATAGCGCGGGCTGTTAAGCGGTGTCGGCCACGGATTTTGGATCGGCCGTAGGGACATCGAACCAGGAGAACGTGTGGACGGTTTCGCTCACCGTTTTTGAGACTCGTCCCGCGACGCGCTCGGCAATTTTTCGATACCGTTCCGGGAGACGGCAGAGGTATTCCTGCGCCGCTTCCGCCTTATCATTTAGCCCCTTCAAGTGTTCGATATCCCAATCATTGAGGAGGCTCTCCAGAATTTCCGTGTAATGGATGGGCGTATAGATGCTCATCCGCTCCGCAATATCCGCGAAGTGTTTGAAGGTCTCGCCCATTTTCTTGCCGCGTTCCCGCATAAACATGGCGGGCATGGTGATTTTCGTTTTCATCACGTCGGCGAAGGCGATAAGCGCGTCGTTCGTGTCGGTGTCAAGGCATTTCTGGAAGAAGAGGCGATAGGCCTTCGCGTGACGGTTTTCATCGGCCGCCACATAGCCACACAGTTTGCCGAGGGTGTCGTCACCGGCCTTGCGGGCGTAGGCCGCCAGGTTCCCGTGGGAAAATTGGGTGGCCTTTTCCTGAAAGCTCGTGTAGGTAAAGGCCCGGTAAGGGTCGTCCGCCGTTTGCGTATCCCCGCCATCTGAAATCAAATTTTGGATGGTGACCTCTACTTCGCGCATGTTGACCCGGCCCGTCAGATACAAATAGCGGTTCAGGACATCACCATGGCGGTTCTCTTCGGCGGCCCACTTGCCGAGCCAGAGACCCCACGGGCCGCGTGGCTCACCGTTGAGGGCGAAGCCCTCCGTCTGTGAAATCCATGTGGTGTATGAGGGAAGCGCCTCCTCGGTGATCATGTCGCCGATGGTAACGGCGAGCGCGTCCTCACTGAGGCCCTTGGCCTGATCTTGAAGCGCCCGAATCTGCTCGAACGCGTCCGGCTGCGTCATGTCCGGCAGGAAATCCGCGGGTTGCCAGTACTCGTCCTGGGATAGCGTCAGCGTGGGGATGGCTTCCGCCGCGAAACCTTCCAGGTGTTTCATGACTTCTCTGCGTTTCCCGTTCACGAGGACTGCTCCCATTCCGACAGCGTCGGCGTAGATTGGGACCGAATTAAACGAACGACTGGAGGATGCGTATTGATGGTCACGCGCACCGATATATTCCGCTCGATGGCGGCACACCGTCAAGGCATACCGTTTGGTGCGCGAGTCCTGCTCTCCGGTGCTCCAGCCCTAATAAGGATACTAGACAAACTCGCTTCGTTGCAAGGGGGACATCGCTGGGGACCGTCGCCGTAGGGCATAGATTGTCAGCCGTCGTGCCGGTGTTTGGTCCCACATTCAGTCGCCTTCGATCTGGCGTGCTGTGCGTTGTATAATGGAGCTTGTTAATTCAAACGGGAGATACCGATGGTCGCGGTCGAAATACTGGGTGTGCATGAAGGCGCGAATAGCCACCCCATGGTGCTGTTGCGCCACGAAGATCGGGTCTTGCCCATCGTCGTGGGCCTGAACGAGGCGAACGCGATTCAGATGGGCCTCATGGAGGAAAAAGTTGGGCGGCCCATGACGCACGACTTGGTCTGTAATGTGCTCGCGGGGCTCGGCGGCGAATTGGAGTCGGTTACGATATACAAACTGGAAAACGATACCTTCTTTGCTCACCTGAATGTAGAGCGAAAATCGGAAGAAGGCGTGGTCGAACAGGTCTTGCGTATTGATGCGCGGCCGAGTGACGGTGTGGCCGTCGCGGTTCGGATTGGCTGTCCCATCTATGTTGATGAAGCCGTGATGAATACAGCCGCTCAGGACCTGGCCATCTTGAACCCGGAGGACGAACCCGAAGATGACGATGAGCTGGATTCGTGAGCGCCGTTTTTTTTGCGCGAGTGACTTCGGGCATGACACGGGGGCAAGAATCGCTTGAATCAAGAAGCTGCTGAGGGAGTCGGCGAGGGCAAAAACGCGTCGGACGGAAAACTGAGAGTCGGATTTATCGGCTGCGGTTCGCACGCGCTCATGAATCTTTATCCCGCGTTGATGTACGCGCCGGTGCGGCTCATTTCCATCTGCGATAAGGACGCGGAACGTCTCGAAACAGCTCAGGGTCATTATGCCGTGGAAGCCGCATTCGACTCGATGGATTCATTTTTCGAGGGCCCTCCGCTGGAGGCTGTTTTCGTGTGTGGCCCCCCGGAACTTCACCAAACAGCGGCCATTCGGGCCATGGATCGCGGGCTGCACACCTTTGTCGAAAAGCCGCCCGCACCGGACCTGAAAGGGGCGTTGGAAATGCAGCGCGCCGCTGAATCAAACGGCGTGTCGTGCGGCGTGGGATTCATGAAACGCTTTGCGCTTCGCTACGTGCAGGCGAAACAAATCATGGCGACGGAAGCCTTCGGGAAAACCACGCAGGTCTCGATTAAATACGCCCACTGGAATTCCCCGAACCTGAAGTGGATGCTCTCCTACATGACGGTCCATCTGTTCGATCTGGCCCGCTTCTTCGCGGGCGACCTCGAGCGCATCACGATTGAGGTATCGGAGACCGGTGGGCAGCACAGCTTCTCGGTGGTGGGTAAAACGAAGAGCGGAATCCTCGTGACGCTCATCACCAGCAGCCACGAGCCGCGCGTGAAGGAAACCGTGGAAATCGTCGGCGAGGGCGAACTGATCAGTGTGCGGAACGTCGTCGATCTGGAGTATCACCGGCATGTGGAGCCCGGACGGATTTTCGATCCAGAACTGCGCGACGTGGATCTGTTGCGGCCAAACTTCGCGATTCCGAACACCATGGAGAGCACACTTTTCTTGCAAGGATATGCCGGGCAAATGATAAACTTTGCCGAGTCCTCGTTGGAAGGGCGTGAGCCCTCCGTTACGA
>JAPYPO010000326.1 GCA_029937645.1 Candidatus Hydrogenedentota bacterium | reverse complement strand
CCACAGAAGAGAGGAGCGCGCTCCTCTCTTTTACCGGAGCGTCAACCGCCACCATCGAGCCGGATATCCCCCAAGAAAGTGGGGACACCTCGGACCCGACGCAGGACTTGCTTAGTTCCTTAGGGCGATTCCAAACGCTCATCACCGATCTAGGCGGGCCCGGCTCCGAAGGCGGGCAGTGGACAGACAATGTAATGGACCAACTCGTCGAGGCGCTGGAAGTCGCCATTCAACAAGAGTGGGATGAGGCCGTCGAAGCGCTAACCGATACCGGGCGGATTCTTCACGCATACGAAGACGCCGGCCAACCCGAAGAAGCCATTCCGTTCCTGCGCGATGCCTACGCAATTCTATGCCTCATGGTTGGCGACTTGATCGTCGGCGATGTCCGCGAGGCCGTCTCCGAAAAATGGCGCGATCGTTATGAAGCGGCGAAGGCCCACGTCGATTCGGTAGCGTCTGAGTCCACCGATTTAGATGCGGTCGGCGATGAATCTCCAACGGACGAATCCACCGCTTCGGAGGAGGAGATGCCCTTCGACCTGCCCGGCGAAAGCAGCCCTTTGCCGGACTGCTCCCTGGACGACGCGCTACCCGCACTTGACGAATTACCCCAGTTAGACGATATGCTCGAACTGGGAATTGATGCGCAAGCAAGCCACGACGAGGCATCGCCGGACGATAGCGCGGAAGAGGCAGACGAAGCTCTGGAGCTGTTCGCCGATTTCGATAACGTGAGCTACCTTGAGACAAAAGATCCCGACCCCCTTCCTCAAGCAGAAGAATCCACGCCCGAAGATCAGGCCTCCCCGAACCAACCCACTCAGTTGATGGTCGAAATACTTGACCGCATCTGTGACCAGTTATCGCGACTTGAACAGGCCGAAGGCGAGGATTTTAGCCTTCACGTCGAGCGCGTCGCAGGGGGCGTTGGCGCGCTGAAGCTCGAGGCCGAAATTGCGGAATGCGCCTCAGCCATCGAAGTGTGCGCGCTCATGGAAGACGCCCTCACCCTGGCCAGCGCCTCCAGGGGCCAACTCGATAAGCGGTTTACGGAGGTGGCCTACGCCTTTTGCGGAGAATATATCGACGCAATCAAGGAAGAGGATGCCGATTCGGTATCCCATTGGAAAGAAGAAATCATATCCCTCGTCGAAACATGGGAGAGCCCCGCAGAGGAACAAGAAACTGTGGACCAGGCCGACGCCACCGAAGTCGCGCCGGAGCCCCTGGCGGAACTCGATACTGAGGAAGAGGCCGCGCCTGAATCTGCCCCAAGCCCAGTCGAGAACGAAGGCGCAATCGCGCTTGACGAGGAGGACACAGATTCGACGGCCGCATCCGACCCAATCGTACTCTCAGAGATTACTGAGGAAAGCGGGAACGAAGTGGAAACGGCGGAGCCCGATCCCATCGAGAAGATAAAAGAAGATCCGGTTGCGGCGGCAGAACCCGAGTATTCGCCCGAGGCGGTCGAACTTTCTAGCGAAACTACTGAAGAGGAGGCCAGCGCGCCGGTCGAGGCGCCGGACTCAACTCCAGATACCCCGGACGCGCCAGCCAATTCATTCACCTTGTTGGAATCGGCGCAGAAAGCGGCAGCCGAAGGTGACGGTGTAAGCGCACGGTTCTACGCGCTCCAAGCGGCAGCGCGCATCGCGGGCGACGAGGCGGCCAAAGCCGAGTTACACCTCGAGTCGACCGAAATAAAGCTGAAAGCGAGCTGGAACGCCAGCGCATCGGCCCGCGAAGAAGTCACCCGCTCCGAGAAAGCCGTCACGGAAACCGCTGCGATGGTATCCGAGGCCGAGGCCGGTCTGGGCACGGCGTCCAGCCTTCGGGCCGAACAAGCGCAGGCGGTCAGCGATCTAGAGGAAAAAGTCCTCGACCTCGAAGAACAGATGAAAGCGCTCGTCGAGCGGCACAAAGAGGAAGAAAAGAACGTGTCCGAATCGCGGGAAAATCTTCTCGCGGCAGAGACGGTTGAAACCGACGCTCAAGGCGCGTTGTCGACGGCGACAGAAGAGGAAAAAGGCGCGCGCGTCCAGCTCGAATCCGCACGTCAAGGCGTGAAGGATCTTCAGCGCAGAAGCACCGAGATAGAAACAGAAGTGAGCGGTGCCCGGGAGAACCTCTTGCGCCAGAAGAATTCCCTGGAAGACATCGAAGGGACCATTTCCCACATCTGTGGCGAAGAAAAACTTGCGGACGCCGAAGACACGCTTTTATTCTAAACTGGATAACTCGCGGCGACTCCCACAAAGGAGCACCTATTGAGAAGCAAAGGGGAAATAGTCGGGGCGGTCGACTTTGGCTCGCGAGACGTGCGCGTGCTCATCGTCCGTAAAGAAGAAGACGGCACAATTCATCTTCTCGGCCACGGCAAGGCCCAAGGCCGCGGCTGCATTTCTCAAGGCGTCATCCAAGATCTCGGCGCGACACAGGTCGCCCTGAAACACGCCATAGCCGACGCCGAGCGCGAGTCCCGCGTGCATGTGAACGCACTCTTCTGCGGAATCAACGGACGCAACGTCGAAACCTTCATCCGCGAGGGCAACGTAAAGCTCGAGCGCGAAGTGGTCGACACCGCCAGCATGGAGGAAGCCCTAGAGATCGCCTCCCACGACGTACTCGGCGCAGGCAAGCGCGTCCTATCCTCCTCATCCGCCCAAGAGTGGTACGTAGACGGACTGCGCGTCGAAAATCCCATCGGCATCCGCGGGCAAGTCCTCAAAGCCCGCGTGCATTTCGCCCGAATCCCGGCCGTCATCGAAGACAACATCGTTCAGTGCATCGAGTCACAGCGCCGCGAGTTAGAAGACATCGTTTTCCTCCCGCTGGCCTCCGCGCTGGGCTGCCTCACGCCCGAAGATATGGAACTCGGAGTAGGCGTGCTCGACCTGGGCCGCAGTACCACGGGCTTGGCCGTCTTCCGCGACCGCCAGATCATGGGCTCCCATTGCTTCGAGTGGGGCGGCTATCACCTGACCCGAGACGTGGCCGCTGGACTGCATATTTCCTTCGAAGAATCCGACGAGTTGATACACGAATACGGCATCTCAGACGCCTCCATCGCATCCGAATTGGAAGAGGCGCACGGCGACGAAGCCCAGCCCAACCCGGCCGAAAAGCCAAGCCCACAGATCAAACTTAAAACCATGGTCCACGGCGCCCCCTCCATCGTCCCCCGCGAACAACTCGATATGATCATTCTCGAACGGGCCCGTGAAATGCTCATCAAGACACGCCAATTCCTGCACGCGCGCGGGTTAGAGAAACACCTCATCCGCGGAGTCGTCCTGACCGGGGGAACCGCCGCCCTCAAAAATTACATCCAGTTAGCCGAATCAGTATTCGAGACCCCATGCCGCATCGGCCTGCCCGACTCCATCGAACAGATTCCCCACAGCATTCAGCTTCCAGAGTTTACCGGCGTTGTCGGCATCGCTCACCATGGACTGCGCTACCGTTCCTCAGCACTGGGTCGGCGGTCAAACCCGCGCGGCCCCGTCGCCGCCGGCGCGAAGATGCTCGGGAAAACATTCCGAAAATACTTCTTCTAGTCCTCCCAGATCGAAGCCCTTTCTTGACTTCGGCCTGTCCCTTTGTTACCCTTCATGGCCCAGAGCGGGAGTAGCTCAGTGGTAGAGTGCAACCTTGCCAAGGTTGATGTCGCGGGTTCAAATCCCGTCTCCCGCTCCATTCGTTAAACCTCGCTGAATCAAGCATCTGCTTGATTCCCGCCACGCGGCGGAGCGGCATAAATCCTAGAACCTGTTCGGGTAGTACGACTCGAACAAGACGAAGGAGCCGCTCCAATGATTGGAACAACCATCGCTTAATATCAGGGCGTCACCTTCCGTTTGGCGAAAAGCGCATCCGATTTGTAGCCATACTATGCGAGTGCTTCTCGGCAAAATTCGACGCACCGTGTCACTTCCTTGACCGCGTCGGAGTCTGCGGGAACCGAGTATTCCAATTCGATGTCGCCCTGTATCGCTAACTTGTTGGTCTTGATAAAGTTGAGCACTTCCGAAATAGGCGTATCTCCATCGCCCCAGGAGGTATTGGAGCCATTGTTCTTCTTTCGGTCTTTTAAGTGCAGGCTGATGATTCGCTCGTGATGCTTCTCGATCAGCGGAATGGGAGACTCCCCGGTGCCCGCCACATAATGCCCGATATCAAGATTGATGCCGAGGTAGTCCCCGTGGGAGAGAATGTCGCCGTCGTAGGTCGTTGGAGTTATCTGAGTGTGGTTGTGAAACCCAATTACGATCTCGTGCTTATCGGCGGCAGGCCCGAGCCTTCTGGCGGCGTCGGGCGATAATTCACGCGTGATCCCTTTTGCGCCGAGGGCCTTTGCCGCCTGGAAGTAGTAGTCGATTTGATTGTCGGACATATCCCCGTTGCCGATGCTAGGGAACTTGACGATGTGGATTCTAACGCCGGCGTCGTTGTACATCTTCCGCAGTGCCTCAAACCCATCCATTGGCCCGCCAATGCCGGTTTCCGGAGTGTGCCGCCGCGCGAATTGCTCAGCCGGGCCACCCATCAATTCGATGGAATCGAGGCCACACCGCACGGTATATCTCAGCAAGTCTTCAGCGCTGCTGGGCATCGAGCGGAAACTGTAAGTGATGAGCCCGATTTGGACGCCGTTAAAGTTTGAGTTAGGCTTGGCCTGAGCGGCTGCGGGGGCATAATGTGGAAGCATGGCCGATGCCGCCATTGCCGCGGCCCCGCCGATGAATGTTCGTCTTGAAACCGTCGTATGCTTCTTTTGCATGGTCTTCTCCTAGTGGTTTGATTTTAGCTGATGGACTATTCTCCGCCGTGCGACTATCTCAGAAGACTAAGCAAA
>JAPYPO010000325.1 GCA_029937645.1 Candidatus Hydrogenedentota bacterium | reverse complement strand
AAGCCCAGACACGCGAACACCCCCCGACCTGTTCACAGTAATTTTTGCTTGAGACAAAATAACGATCTACTTCCAAACGACAACGTTGCCACATAGATGGCCGGAAGCAATCAACAAATCCGGCCACCATTCAAGTACAATCAAAAGGGGAGAGTTATTCATCACGGGGTCCGCGCGTGGGTCCGTCCATCCCTCCCCCTCTACGGAAAATTCGCAAAAGGATAGACATCGATTGAATCAGAATATCATAGAGCGGCTCGCAACATTCCCTATCGATTCCTACGACCTCCAATTTCGAGACGAAGAAGCCCTGCGCGACTATTTGTACACCCTTGGAGAGACGGAAGTTGCCAGAATCGGGTTCTCGCGCGACGCCCAAGAACTCTACGGCCTACGAATTGGACACGGCAAAATCCACGCATCGGTGATCGCCGGGTGCCACGCGGACGAACCCGTCGGGCCCATGACTGCACAGATTCTGCCCAAAAAAATCCCCCAACACTTCCCCGAATTATGTGATGCCTTCCGCATCTCCATCGTGCCGCAGATGAATCCCGACGGAGCCGACCGAAACCGCGATTGGTTTGCCAGCCCGCCTGACCTTGCCGATTACCTCGAACAGGTTCGCAGAGAGCTCCCCGGCGACGACCTCGAATTCGGCTTTGGAGAAGGCAAAGCCGTCCGGCCCGAGTGCGCCGCCGCCCAAGCCTTTCTCAAGGCCCATGCCCCCTTCGCCGCCCACCTGAGCCTACACGGAATGGCCTTCGCCGAAGGGGCCTGGTGTCTCATCTGCAAGGAGTGGGCCGAACGCGGCGATGGCTACATGAAAGCCTTCGACAGCCTGTGTACGCGCATGAATTTCCCGCAGCACGACATCGACCGCGGTGGCGAAAAGGGGTTCACCCGAATTCGTGACGGATACTGCACGACCCCAACCTCCTCCGCCATGAAAGAGCACTTCATCGCCCTAAACGACCGGGGCCTCGCCCGATGCTTCCTACCGACCAGCATGGAATGGGCTCAATCGCATGGCGGCGACCCGCTCTGCATCGTCAGCGAACTACCCCTCTTCCTCATAGGACAACGCAGCCCCAGCCTTGAGGAGCCCGTGAAGGTAAACCTCCGGAACGATCTAAACAAGCTGCGCGCCGATTCCCCCCGGATCGACGCCGATGCAATACAGAAGATTAAAACGGACTATCAACTCACACCCGTCCCACTCGAACTTCAAGTTCGACTCCAGATTTCCATGATCGTACTCGCGCTCTACACAATCCTCGACCAAGCAATTCAAGATCCCCAAGGGGAAATAGGCAAAGTCGAACCGATGGAATAAAGAAAAGCCTCCTTTAACAGCTTACCACCCCGTGCCGTGGGCAAATTGTGGAAGAAACTCAGATTAAACGAAAGCACCTGAATGTGGGACCGCCGCCCTCGGCGGTCCCACATTTATACACTTGACCGAAAAGTAGCCATGAGATCACAAGTGTTTCCAAGGAGCCGTGGGTGAGGCACCACGTTCAGAAGGGTGGGCAATCGGACGGGATCCCCAATCAGTAGGCGATGTAGTACCGATCACCGTTCCGCAGGATCTCGATAGCGATCCCGTGGGGCTCGATCTTGACCAGCTTAACCGGTATATTCAGGATCGTCTCGCCTTCGAAGTAAGGCAGCCGGTTGATGACCGCGTGCGTACTGCGCGCGCCATTTTCCTTGATGTTCAGCATCTGCAAGCGTAAATCTTCCAGACCATGCCGAACTCGCGCAGAGGCACTCAGCATCGGCAGGTTCTTAATCGACGCAGGCTTCTTCGCCACCGGTGGGAGTGACGGACGCCCTACCGCACTCCGTGTAGGTATCCTCGGCCGGCTGGCATCCGGAAGACGTGTAGCTACGACAGGCGATTCGCGGAGCGCCGGCGTTTCACTGACCGTCGGCTCAGGGGCCGCGACCACCGTATCCGGAACCTTTTCCTGCACGACCGGCACCGCAGCCGCTGGTATCGTGATTTCTTTCGTCGTTTCTGCCACCGCTGGAGGAAGGGCTACAACAGGCGCCTGGGTTGGCTTTGGCTTTTCCACGACGGGCTTGGGTGAAGCCGACACCGGCGTCCGTGGCGCAGCCGCGACCACCGTCTGTTCCGTCACCGTCTCTACCACCGGTGCAGGGGCGGCTTTAACCGGTGCCTGGGTTGACTCTTCCACGACCGGCTTGGGTGAAGCCGGCACCGGCGTCCGTGGCGCAGCCGCGACCACCGTCTGTTCTATCTCCGTCTGCTCTGTCACCGTCTCCACCACCGGTGCAGCGGCGGCCTTAACCGGTGCCTGAGTAGGTTTCGTCTCTTCCACGATATTCCTGGGCGAGGTCCGTACTGGTGTCCGTGGCGCAACCGCCACCATCGAGGATTCATCCTCAGTTCCTGCCACTTCTACGGGAACTTCCTCACCACGCGGCTGCGTCGGTTGTGACGCTTCGGCGACGGGTTCAGGTGAAGCTAACAAAGGCGTGGCTTCCTCGACGCGGGTCGGTTCTGGAACCCGATCCATATCGTCAGGCACCGCTGCCGCGCCGGGATTCGAGATACTCGGAGCGGGTTCTTTCGGCGCCACCGCCGCAGCTAAAGTTTCGGAATCCTCCCCGGGCCGCAGCAGCACGTACGTCACCAACATGGAAACCAACACAAGCCCCACGGCAAACCCACCCACAATCATCATGATTCGGCCAGGGCTCAACTGAAGGGTCCACGTTTCAGGCACCAGGCCACCGCCACGCACGAGATCCGCAGGCATCCCCTCTGCACGGAAATCAGCGCCCCCTTCCGGAGCACCATCGAGCGCTTGCTCTTCTTCAAGCTTTTTTAGGGCATCGAGAATCGAACTCATGGAACCCTTGGGCCTTTACCTTAGTATTTCAAAACTGTGTCAAGCATAACCAAAAACGATACCGGCACGCCGACGGCGTATTCCCGCGACCGCACCTCAATCTTAAATCCGTTTCGCCCTTCTAATTTGGTCCCGGAACCGGCCCCGTGTTGCGTAGCCAATCAGGAACGTCAAACGCATTGGCTTCTACCGACGCCGGGGGCGTCGCGACAGCTTTCGCTTCCTCTCGTGCCAACGGGCGGCCAGTCAACAAGTCCCCATCGGCAACGACGGAGCGCATCGCTATCGGAAACGGATTCGGTCCCAGCGAAGGCGTCGGCTCATCGCGCGACCAACTCGTCAGGACCATCCGCGTCTGTTTTCCAACGACTCCATCCACCTGCAAACCGGTTGACTCTTGAATCCGCCGAACCGCCTCTTGCGTTACCGCGCCATAGACCCCTGTGGGTTCGACGTTATCAAAGCCGAACGCGTTCAACAAGCTCTGTACCGCCAATACGGCGGGACCGCGAGTCCCCAGCGCCAAGGGAGTTCGTGACGGGGTGGGATCGAGCCACATGATCATCGCATCCCCTCCGTACGCATCCTCAAACTGGTCGCGCGGAACCAACTGGCCTTCAGCCGATCCATTTCCCAGAATCACGGCCCGATCCCGGATCCCGAGTAGCGCCACCCATGCGGAAATGTCTCCCGACTGCACCCGCGCAAGAGCCGGCAGATTCACCGCAGCGAGTTCAGTCAAGTCGAGCCGGAGGCTTTCGTAGGCCAATCCATTTGCCTCTGCAAACTGAGCAAGGTCTTCCGGAGTATTTGTTTTTGGCATGGGGCTCAATCGGCCCAATTTCCACGCGCCCAACAGCGCTTTCAGCGCCGCATTCCGCGAAGGCAACTTCAGTTCCAGCGCCGCAGGTGATTCAGGACTCGGCTCAACCAAAGTCTCCTTAGCAGCGCCGAGTTCGAGTAAGCCCGCGTTCTCGCCCGTAGAATCAGGTATTGCCGCGAAGGCCAAGACTTCGTTGCGGCCGCTGGTGGAAATCGGCGCCTTCCCATCCGAGTCGCCAGAGGGATTCTCCACGAGTTTGGCAATCGCGCCGGTAGGGTTCGCAGCCGCGTCCGGGGCTGTCGTGATGGGGGAGAGATCTTTCCACATCTGGTCGACAACCCCCACCATACGATTCACCCACACCCCATCCCCGGGGTTGATCACCGCCACCACCGCGATCGCCGCGACAGCCGCCGCAAACAACGTCGTTTTCGGTCGCAGCCACGAAGAGTTACGGCGCGCGCGCTTGCGTGCCTTCGGGCGATCGCCCAGCACTTCCTTGATGGCCTGCCGGACCAGGCGCGGCGTGATCGTATGCTCTTCCCGTGTGTATCCCACGAGCAACGCCCGATCACACACCGCATTAATGACGCGCGGCGTTCCGCCCGAATACTTATACACGGCCCGAACCGCAGCCCGAGTAAATTGAAGGTTACGGCGGGCACCCGCAATGCGCAGTCGAAACGCCACATACTGGAGCGTCTCCTGGAAATCCAATTCCTTCAAGTGGTAGCGCGCCGTGATGCGTTGATTAAGTTGGCGCAACTCCGGCAGCTCCAGGTTTTCCGCAAGCTCCGGTTGGCCGAGAAGAATAATCTGCAATAGCTTATTCGTCTCCGTCTCCAGATTCGAAAGCAGACGAATTTGCTCCAGGACGCTCGGCGTCAAATTTTGCGCTTCGTCTATGACCAATACGCAATTTTTGTTTTCCGCAGAACTTTTCAGCAGGTAACCATTCAACTCATCGATCAACCCTCGAATCGACTGGGCCGTGGACTCGATTCCAAAGTCTTCGTTGATATTGCGCAGCAACTCTTCAGGCGACAAGCAGGGGTTGAAAATGAAAGAGACTTCCGTGTCCGGGTCAACCTGACGCAAGAGGCTACGGCAAATCGTCGTCTTGCCCGTGCCAATCTCACCCGAGATCATCACAAACCCGCTGCGGTTCTTGAT
>JAPYPO010000818.1 GCA_029937645.1 Candidatus Hydrogenedentota bacterium | reverse complement strand
AAACGATGCCGGCGGATCTCAAGATGACTCTTCCAAATGGGAAATCCGGGCTAAGGACTTCTGAGCCAATCCGGGTTACGCACTCATAGGGATTCAGGTGTACGAGATCGTCCGCGTCGAACTTGCCCAGCAGATCCTTGGCCAGATACTGTCCGTCTCGCCGATCTTGCCGAAAGAGGAATAGCGATCCCACGCTCATGAGTGCGTCCGCTTGGGCCTTCGAGAATTGGCTGAGCCGTTGACTGGCCAGTATGAGTCGAATCCGAAACTTTCGCGCCTGGTTGAGCAGATGTTCCAACGCGTCGTTCGTCATCAGGTGACACTCATCGCAATAGACATGGCAGGGGATTCTGTCGGCTTCGTCGATACGCGCACGCGCCAGCGCGGCGACATGGATTAACGCCAGGAGAATGCCGCCGAAAGCTCGCTGTACCTCTTGACCCACTTCGGATAAATCTACCAGCAATATTCTTCTCTGGTCCATTACGTCATGAAGATGAATCTTGCCATAGGGTTGGGAAACCATAAGACCAGTGGTTCCTCCTAATGTCAGAGGACTCAACTTGTGTTTTACGGCCGCGACCTCGGCGGCTTTGTATGACTTTCGCTCGTACTTCCAAAATCGCTTCGCATTTGGCGTATCCACCGACGCACGAATCTGCTTCTCCAACGCCCGGCGCTCTGGAGAATCTTCGCTAAGTAGGATTTCAATATCGGAGAGCCGGGCCCCCGGAAGATGGAGCAACCCAGTGAGGCATTCGCGCAGAAGGTGTGCCATACGAGCGCCCCACCCCGTAGCCTCGGAGATACTGTATAGCGCACCCACTATGTGATCGACGGTCTGGTCCAGCGGTTGTCCAGCGTCACGTTCTAGAATGTTCCAAAGTGGAATCCAATTTGGGTCGCCCGGATTGAGGAGCACGACCCGGTCCATTTCCCCAGCAGGAATCCGCGTCAAGATGTCCTTCACAAGATCGCCGTGCGGGTCGATAACGATTACGCCTTCTCCGTTTGCAATATCACCACTGATCATATTCTTCATTAACTGTAAACGGCGGAGTAAAAGTGCAGCGGGTGGCGGTGTAAAAGTGTAGCACCT
>JAPYPO010000324.1 GCA_029937645.1 Candidatus Hydrogenedentota bacterium | reverse complement strand
GTTTTGGCCATCGAAGTAGATGTCTCCAGTCGTCGGCAGCGTCTTACCACTGACCACGTCGCAAAGCGTGGACTTTCCCGCGCCGTTCGGCCCGATCACGACACGCAATTCATTATGCCCGATTCCAAGTGCGGGGATATCTAGGGCCTTGAAGCCATCGTAAACAACGGTTACATCTTCGATGAAGAGGATATAATGGTCGGACCACTGCCGACTCTCTTTGGGGCTCTCTTCTCTGTATTTGACGGACGGGTCGATTTTGGCTTCAGTCAAGATGGATACCTCTTCTGCTTTACATTCACCACGCTCGCGGAATTGTTTTGCATTGTAATTCTCATGTTTTCGCGAAGCGCTCCCGCAGGGTTGGTACCAGTCCGACTAAACCATTCGGAAACACGAGGACGACGCCAATGAATAATCCACCCAGAAGGAACTGCCAGTATTCGGCCTTCCAGGTGAATAGAATGAAATCGTGCTGGGAGGTGAAAAAATTGTAGAGTAGATTAGTTGCCAATGCGCCTACGATAGCGCCCGACAGGGTGCCGCGGCCGCCGACCGCCACCCACACCACCACCATGATCGAGACACTCGCCTCCATGTTTGCCGGTGTAAATATTCCCATCTGCGGCGCGTACAACATGCCTCCCAACCCGGCGAGCATTCCGGCGATAGTGAAGGCAAATAGTTTGTAACGATAGGCATGATAGCCGCAAAAGCGCAGGGTGCTTTCGTCGTCGCGTATCGCAACGAGTACTCTTCCCAATCTCGAGTTCACGATGTAGCGGCACAAAAAATAGGATCCGATGAGCGCGGCTAACGTCGTCCCGTACAGGCCGAGCTTGACGCTATTGTGGGTCAATTGAAAGCCGGCGATCTTGTCGAAACGCGTCAGGCCATTGGTGCCGCAGAGTTTCATGTTGTTCATACAAAAGACTAGCCACGACGCGACGGTAATGGCTTGGGTCAAAATGGCGAAGTACACCCCGCGCACTCGGCTTCTAAACCCGAAGTACCCGATGAGTAGCGCGGCGCCGCCCGGAATCAGTAGTGCGAGCAGGACCGTCGCAGGCAAGGTGTAGAACGGCTTCCAAAACCAGGGAACCAGCGCGTCGCCCGGCGCCTCGCCAACCTTATAGGGATACACCACGTAGAGGCACGCGGGCAGTTTCCACCCCGTTGCATCGATAATGCCTTCAGGGCCGCCGTGGTGCGCCAAATACATGCCCATGGCGTAACCGCCCAATGAGAAAAAGAAGGCTTGGCATAAGGAGAGGATTCCCGTGTAACCCCATATAAGGTCGAGTCCCAGGGCCATGATGGCAAAGGCCATGTAGCGCCCCAGCATATTCACCGTTTCAATACTGATGAGGCCGGCAAAGTATCCGGAAGGGACAATGACTACGCCGATGAATGCCAAGACATTGAGCGCGGATAGCCTAGACGAAATTCTCTTACTCTGCGCCAGTCGATCAGTCATCCGACAGCCTCCCTTTTTGTGCGAAGAGACCCGATGGCCGAAATTGTATGAATATGACGATGGCGATGAGGAGGAGGACTTTCGACCATACGGCTCCTATAGGAAAGGACGCGATTTCCATAGGCTCAAGCACCTTCGTCAGCATCCCGATACCCAGTCCCGAAAAAACAACCCCTATTAACTCGCCAACGCCTCCGGTTACGACAACCAGAAACGCGTCCACAATAAAATTAGTTTGACCCATATCCGGAGTGACTCCGCCCACCAGTGTCCATGCGCAGCCGGCCACTCCAGCGAGTCCCGAGCCGAAGGCAAAGGTATAGCGATCGACCCGGCTTGTGTTGATTCCCAGGCCGGCGGCCATATCGCGATTTTGCATGGTCGCGCGCATTTGCAGGCCGAGCGAGGTGCCGCGCATCAGCAAGTAGGTCGCGGCTACACAGGCCGCGCAAAGACCAATGATGAACAAACGGCTATAGGGGAAGTTCAGATCGCGGACCACCTCCCAACTGCCGCGCGCCCATTCCGGCGCGTTCACCCCGATATTATCTCCGTAGCGCACGCGGACCGCTTGAATGAGGATGAGTCCCACGCCCCAGGTTGCGAGTAGCGACTCTAATGGCCGGCGGTAGAGGTGGCGCACCACAAGCACTTCGATCAGCATGCCCACGAGAGCGCTCGCGAGAAACGCGCTGGGCAGCGCCACAAAAAAATACCAGTTTTGAGGCGCGTCTGGCGTGTGGCCCACGATCCGTTGGATCTCGAATGTGGTGTAGGCGCCAATCATCATTAATTCGCCATGCGCCATATTGATAACGCCCATGAGGCCGAAGGTGATGGCTAATCCCAACGCCATCAAGATAAGCACCGATCCGAGCGAAATCCCGCGAAAGAGATTCCCAACCTTGCTGATACGGCTCTGATAGCGTTCGATGGCCCAGACCGAGCGCTGAAATATCTTTTTTGCTTCGGCGCTCTGTTCGTCTTCCGGCAGCGCCGACTCGTTGGCCAACAATTCACTGACGCGATCAAAGGCCCTTAGACTGCCCATTTGCCCCAGCGCGTCTGCCGCGGAAATCGTCGCTTCCTCATCATCGGCTGCTATCGCGGTGAACAGGTTAATGAGTTCTAGGCTTTCTATCGCGGCGCGCCGAACGCGTACGTCGGGATCGTCGTCGGCCATGCTCCGAAGTAGTTCGGTCGAAGCGGGTATTCCCGGGGGATCGCCGCACTTCTTCGCGCCAGAAAGTCGAGCGTCGGCGTCGGTTGACGAGAGCCGTATTAAGAATTTCGCGTTTTGAGCGAAGCGCCTTTCGGAGCGCGAGGGGCTTATCTCTTTCAGATCGTCAACGCTAACGACAAGGGGCTTGCCATTCTCCAATATCGGCTGACCTGAAAGCGGATCCGTGAGGGGCGCGAACTCGTTAAAGTCGTCGTCTTCGATGAACTCTTCGCAAACAACTACTTTGCCGTTCCAAACGAATAAGCTTTCAATTCGAAAGGCTTCCAACAGATATTCAACTCGAGGATCGCCCGTCTCGGCGAGGACCATCAGCGCGCTTTGCCGCGCGTCGGTATCTTCTGACGAAAGTTTCAGAAGTTCAGCTTCGATAATCGCGTCAGTCTCGGCTTGGCCCCATGCTGCTTCCATCGCCATCAGAACACTCAGCGCGCAGAAAAACAGCCTCCAGCGGAGCGCCGCCGCCGACCAAATTCGCTCTCGCGGCACCGCATGGATCTTCCCCACGATCTCTTCGTACTCATCACTCATGTTTTTGCCCTGTTTTACCAGCAGCGACCCGCCCGGTCGCTGCAGTAGTGGGTACAGTCTTCGGTAGAAACCCTGCCTGGACATTGCCAGGCAGGGATCTCCACCACGTTCCGTAATTCTTGTGATTGACTAAATGGTTAAGGTAAAGGTGCTCCCTGTCTTTACTTCCGATGGCCGGAATGGACTACTTTTTCGGACCTCCGGTCGGGGCAGGAATATTGCCGTCTGGATGGAGATAGGTGCTGTAGGAATCAGGCGAAACCAGACCGTCCGATTCATAGATAATTCTGAACTGACCGTTCTTACGTATCTCTCCGATGTACACCGGTTTCAGCGTATGCTGATTGCTGTCATGCATCCTCTTCTTGCCACCCGGCGCATCGAACTCAAGGCCATATACTGCTTTGCGAACCTTATCCACATCGAAGGACCCTGCCTTTTCGACGGCAGCTTTCCAAACATATACACCGAAATAGGCCGCTTCGATCGGGTCGTCCGTCACCCGGTCCGAACCACCCGGCAAGTTGTTTGCCTTGCAATACTTTCTAAATGCGCGGATGAATTTCTTGTTGTCCTTCGTGTCGATGGACTGGAAATAGTTCCAGGCGGCGAGGTGCCCTACCAATGGCGGCACATCCATCGCGCGCAATTCGTCTTCCGCGACGGAAAAGGCCATGATCGGACAATCATCCGCTGTGAGTCCTTGGTTCGCGAACTCTTTGTAAAATGGCACATTGCTGTCGCCGTTTATCGTGGACAGGACACAGGCGTTTCCGCTGGCCGCGAAACTCTTAATCTTGCCGACGATCGTTTGGTAATCTTGATGATGGAATGGGGTGTATTCTTCGATGATATTGGCATCGGGAACGCCTACCGATTTGAGATACGCCTTCAGCACCTTGTTGGCCGTGCGTGGGAAAACGTAATCCGTTCCGAGTAGATAGAATTTCTTCGCGCCCATCTCGTTAATCATGTACTCCGCAGCGGGCACCAATTGCTGATTCGGTGTGGCCGCCGTATAGAACACATTGAGCGATTGTTCTTCACCCTCGTATTGGACGGGGTAGAACAATAATGCATTGTATTCCTCGAATACCGGAAGGCAAGATTTTCGGCTCACGGAAGTCCAGCAGCCAAACGTAACCGCTACTTCCTCTTCCGCGATCAATTCCTTTGCCTTCTCCGCGAACAGGGGCCAGTTCGAGGCCGGGTCTACAACGACGGGCTCGATCTGCTTCCCAAGTACCCCGCCCGCGTTGTTAATCTCTTCCACCGCCATCAGCACAACATCGCGCAGGGAGGTTTCCGAGATGGCCATCGTACCCGACAGAGAATGAAGAATTCCGATCTTGACCGTGTCCTGTCCAACTGCGGTTACGCTGAAAGCGATGAGTACGCAGCCCAGCAGTGTGATCGTTTTCGTAAATGAACGTCTTACCATTATGTATCTCTCCTTTGTTGTTGCACCGGTGTAACGGTTCGCGCAGCCTGCCCTCCTGAACCTACGGAACTGTAGGGCCTCAATCGCGGAACCGTCACGCGGTGAACATTGTTAGAACTGAAATTGGGTACCAAGAAGAAATTGATTCTTAGAGGTCGTCCCATCCATGTCGATGTTGGAATACACCAATGAGATGCGCGCATGCGCCCTGTTGCGGTGTAACATTCTTTACTTCG
>JAPYPO010000323.1 GCA_029937645.1 Candidatus Hydrogenedentota bacterium | reverse complement strand
TTTCTTTGTAAGTGTTGTTGTTTAAAGGTTTCTCGCCCTCTTTCGTTTCGTCTTCGTTGTCCTGTTGCACACCATTTGCACACGCGCCGATCTCCACTCCGACCTTTTCGGTGATTTCTTTGAGGCGGGGTTGGCGGGCTCTTGCGTAGGTGTTGAATGTGAGAAGTGGTGTCGCGTGTCTTGCTAATTCCATTGCTTCCTTTTGGTTTGCACCGGATTCGATGACGAGAGTGGTGAATGTGGTGCGGAGCGCGTGGAAATCGATTTTGCCCTCGTCAGTCCACTTGGGTATGCCCGCTCGCTTAAGGTCGCTGTCGAGGAATTTGGCGGGTTGCGTGGTTACGTCAAGGAGTGGCTGATCCGACCATTGGGGCTGGGCCGTTCGGGCTAGCTCGTTCATCAGTGTTTGTGGTAGCGGTTGAAAGCCTGGCTCGCGGTTTTTTGTCCACCTCTCGTCGAGGATGATTCCGCCATTCTTCACGTCCAGATGTCGTGTCGTGATAGATCGGAGTTCGTTGGCGCGTAGGCCGGTGGTGAGGGCGACGCTGTAGAGTAAACGCTTCTTCGGATTGCAGGCGTTGAGGAGTCGTCTGATTTCTTCGGGGGTGAGGGCTCGGCGCTGCGTTTCAGGCGCTGCGGGCAGCGGCGCAAGGTCTTGCAGGGGATTTTCCTTAAGGAGGCCGCGTTTGCGGCACCAGACGCAAAAGCTTTTGATGGTCTCGGCGTAGTTAGCCGCCGTCTTCGCCGTGCGCGCCATTTCCAGTTGTGCGATGATCTTTTCTACGGCGGAGAGGCCGTTATAGAGGTCTCCGACGGTTTGGAGGTTCAGCTTTTCCTGCCACCAGTTGAGGTGGCGGATCTTGTTCCGAATGTGCGACGGGCTCCAGGGGTGGCCGCTCTTTCCGCCATGTTTTCTTCCCCAACTGAGATAATCTTCCTTCACTTCCTCAAAGGACCTGTTCGCGTTCTTATGGGGTTTTGGACGGAGGCCGAGGCGTATTTCTTTGTGTTCTTCTTCGAGTTTTCGGGCGAAGCGAAGCGTTTGCGCCTTGTTTTGGGTGCCCGTCCCCCAACGGCGCTTCCCGTCGAGGTCTAGGTACCAGTAGCGCCACTTTACATGACGGGTTCCGTCATTCCTTTTTGTCTGTCGCACTCCTGCCATTTGTTTGTCCTCCAATCCACTCTTCTAAAGTCATAGAGCCTACGATTCTTGGGGTCCGTTGTCAACGTAACGGCCTCACTGTTAAAAGCCTAGCGATTCAGGTGCTCCTGTGCGGCGCGATCAAGAAATTCGGCTTCTTTGGCTGCCTCTTTCAGGCGCAGGTCCAAATGCCTCCGAATCGCGCCTGCCGTCCACACGGGTTTACCCATCAACCTAACGGGCGGGGGCAATTCACCGCGCTCCACAGCCCGCCTGATGCTGACCGGGTGCTTGCCGAAGACTTCCGCTAACGCGGATTCGGTGACGAGCGCGCCGTCTTCGAGTTTTTCGAAACGAGGGTAGCCCAAACTCGACGCTGCGTCAGATCCAGTTTCACGACCATTTGGATGCGTCGCATCATTCATGATGAAGTTTCCTTGTTCCTGGAGGGACTCGCCGAATCGGGCACGCACGCCCTTGAGGATGCGTGGCGACTCACGGGCCCTCAGCGAACGCCACCGCCGCCAAGACTCCCACCAGCACACACCGTCCCAAATACAGCGCCGCCACTACCGCGAGCCACGGCGCCCAGGGAGCCACGGGCTTATTCCGCCATCTGTTTATCGAGCGCTCCGCCATTCTATTGAGCGGCTCCGTGAGAAGCCTAAGGCCCCTGTAGGTCTCTGTGGAGCGGAAATCGGCGATTTGCCTCATCACCAAACGCATCAGTGTGAGGAACAAGAGACTGTCGATCGCCCAGGCGGCCAGAACGAGCGGGAGTCCCTTTGATTCATCGGTTTTCATCTCTAATATCCTTTTCTTGAAGTAATTCCTATCGGCCTATTTTCCATCGAACAGCGTCACCACGTTTACGGGGACCCTGAGCAGATTTCCTTGATTCTCGTTTACTCTTTGAGCAATCGCTTGAACAATAATTACCGTCACAGCATTAGAGGATTGTTTTTCATTCCTCGAAGTAGCCTTTTCATTGATTCAGATTTGGTTGCAGCAAACGATTGGGGGCAGCCTACAGGAAGGGGAAATACCCGTCAGCAAAATCATGCGGGAATTCTTATAAGATAATCTGGGAATTGAGGCAGCGTGACCAATTGTCCGGCGAGCCTACAAACCTCACTTGCGAGCGCGGAATGTCGAGCCAATAACCTCTTGGAAGTCTGCCACGAATAAGGGAGATTCCCCTCTGGGCCATTTCGGAAATAGTCGGTTCAAGAAACTTCATAACCTCCGGTGCCGCCTTACCGGATGCCTCTTCGTGGTCGAATTTCTCCCCGAACTCAAAAAAGATTCTTTCGAAATCTTCCGGACGGCAGACCGCGCTCGCCTCATCCCCGTCTGATGACTTAAGTTTCTTGTCGAGGAGTGCAAATATGCAGAGGTAGCGATATAAGGAAAGATTAAGAAGAGCGAGTCTCTTGACGCCGTCACTATCAAATACGGCAAGCTGACCGACGGTTTTTTTCGGCATAATTTTTTCAGAGTCCAACATGAACTCGTGAAGCGCCACGGTAAACGCGCCACCACCGGTACCCCGATTCGAAGTTGCTTGTGATTTGGAAGATTTCTTAGAACGCTGTTCTTTGTATAGGAGCACTAGCGAGAGCGGAGTAATATCTTCAAACTGTGGAGCGCCTTCATTCGCGTTCAGCGCCAGACAAATCTTCGACCCCAATTCTTTAGGGATTGGATTTATCACTATGGCTTTTGAACGCTTGAACATTTCATCTAATCCAATAGCGGCGGAACTTCGAAATCGGAAGCGCCGTCCTTGATATTTTCCGCCTATCCATCAATCAATTTTTTCTCGTAATATTTCTTTTGCCTGGCGTACTTGAGCTTTTTTGTTTTCGCGAGACTCTCTTTCCGACTCCATTCCTTGAACTTTTTCGTGACATGTTCGAATTTCCGTTGGTCCTTCGACTTCTTAGGAACGCCGCTTCTTATTTTTTGAACTGGCGGTTTTGACCACGCGGCCAAAAAGGATTTCCTCTTCTCACGGAATTTTTTGAGCACCGCCCGCATATGCCAATCCGCGTCCCGCTCTGTGACGGAAAGGCCATCTTTGATTTGTTTGAGGTGAAATACTTCGTGCGCCGTGACCATAACCAATGCATCGACTCTGTCATGCGTGACTGTCGTATATCCGAAGCGGCTCGCCGTGCACGGGAAATCCTTGTCGTAACCCAATTTGACAATAAATCGACCAGTTTCTCCGTAGGCTCGGCCTCTGTATTGACGTTTTGGAAGATTCCCGAACTTGGCCTCAGCTATCGATCGCACAGGATGTTGAATTTCTTCGCACACAAAGGAAATCATCCGACGGAGGAAATGATTGGGCCATGTGGTGGTGTTTTTGAGTTTCAAGACATCCCCCCTGTCTTGCGGCGATAGAGGTCGCGCGCGTTCGTGTACTCAGTTTCTTTTGCTGCGATTAAGTTTTCGAGCAGAATCCGCTGATGATGAAGGACGCATAAGTTGTCGTACTTCGCGTCAACATCTGCGGCAAGACGCTCTTGCGCCGTATCCGATGGCCGTGGCGGCGCTGGTGGTTTTGAGCTTTTGAGTTTCAATTTGCCCTCACATTCCCCTCGGCCATGGGGAGTTCGTTTGATACAGGCGATTCTAGGCGCTGTAAAAAGCATGAGATTGTCAAGAATTTCACGCTTCGCATGGAAACTCGCCGAACAAATGCGCACAGCGTGATTCGTAATCGTCCGCCGATAAACAACGCTGACAAACCATAATGTTTGGATTGCTCAGGTGGCGGACACGGCAGCCACATATCCGGACGCCTAGCCCCCATACCCTTTCGCCGGAGCAAAGGGTTCGCTCCCACGCGAAATATTTGCTCTGAACGCCGTCCACCTAGCCTATGCCGGTGTAATTCGGGGGGGCGCGTGTCGTCACGACGCTTCACGTCGCGTACAGAAAAAACTGGAAGAGGGATGGAATCGACTCGCAAGATGGTAAAAATTGTTCGCAACATGGCATAGTACTCTGTCTCGGAAGTCGAAGTTATGCGGAACGAGTCCGATTCTCCGCCGCTCCCGGTATGTTTTTCCGATAGTTCGAATGCCATGCCCTGGTCGGCCGTGGGGCATTCCGTTGTGTGACGATACACGAGGAATTCCTGAAGGCTAATTACTGTTTTTCAGGAATATTTTTCAGGAATTGCAATAGGAAGGCGGCAGAAAATGACCAAAGATGAATACAAAAAATTGGTGAGCAGGGCGTTCCCACTCATAGCCAAAGAGGGAATTCGCGCTCCCGGACGCCCTCCAAAAATCATGCGCGAGATTCTTAGAGTTCCACTGGGCGAGCCGCGACTGCAAAACTGCATGATCGACGAGAATCTTTTGATGAAGAAGCTCGCAGAGATCTCTGGCGATGAGATTTTCGATCCGAATGACGTCGCAGACTATGAGCGACAAAGGAGAAATCTGAACAGCAACATTGAGTCTATAAATGAAAAACTCCGAACGGATCCCAGAGTGCAAAGCAGTTTGGAGCGCTCTCAGCGAGCGTCTTTATACGTGCTATACAATGGCACAAAGATTCTCTTCTTGATTGGGTCAGAAGCATCCAAAGCTGCGTACGAAGAATCTGAGAAAGGCGCCAAGAAGAGTACGATCCGTGCTGTCATTTATGGGGTTCTGTCAAACGGTCGTCCTCATGATCGAAAACTCGCCAAGATTGTTGCCCCAAATTCCTCAAGTGCGAAGAACTATCAGAACGCGTCGCTGGCGCCGAGCCAAGAATTGTATGGTGACGGCGCCGGATTTCGTGAGCGG
>JAPYPO010000322.1 GCA_029937645.1 Candidatus Hydrogenedentota bacterium | reverse complement strand
ATCGATGCCGGCGGATCTCAAGATGACTCTTCCAAATGGGAAATCCGGGCTTGAACGCATAACGAAATGTGGGACCGCCGCCCCGGCGGTCATTCGTGGGGGCGCAAGAATGTAGTCGCGGTGCCCTCGACTAAAACAGACAGCCGCGAACAAAAGAAAAAGAAGTAAAAAGAAAAGCACCACGAAGACGACGATTCTGGCATCCAATATGCGAGACCGTGACACGCTGGTGAGGAAGCCTTCTGTCGGGTGAAGGCCGAAGTCTTGGATTTGCGGTAGTAGCCAAGGCGTGCACCGGACTGCACGGCGCCGCATCTGCGGGAGCGACTAGGCTGAGTGTCCATGTCCCGCGGTCAATGCCCTTTCTTTCGACGGTCGGACGGAGGCACTGCTGAAGATGGACTACCACCGGCGTCACAAGGCTCTGGCGAACGCCGTTCCGTACTATGGCGTAGGCGACCCAATCCCGCCTGACCGCGATCTGCGCGTATCTGACGATACGGGCAGCATCAGCGGAGTTCTCTATCTGTTGCTGCGCACCTGGCCGTATATCAGGCCGCAGCTCTTCGGTCGCTGGTGGGTGCCCGGGGAAGGCATCGAGGACCGAGTGGCTGAAGGTGTAGCGGGACGGGGTTATGGATTCGGCTACATGCCGCCTCTGGTCGCGGCCGTCGCCATAGGCGGTCCTTTACTGGGCTACGTGCCGGCGAGTCTCGCGTTCCCTCTCAATATCCTGTACGCCGTAATCCTGGCCATGGCCCTGTGCGCTTGCTTCATTCCTTTCTCGAAAGGTAGAGTCCAGGGGGCCTTCGCATCCGCCCTATTCGTCCTCGGCCTAACCGCCAACGTGGTGGCATCCGCATTCGTCGAAGGTGCCGCCGACGGCTGGTACGCAGGGGCCGTTACCGGCGTATGCCTGCTGGGTTGGATACTGCAGTTCCGGATCGACCGCTCCAGAGGAGGCGCACGCCTGCGATGCCGCATTCGGGTGGCCTCGCACATTGTCTACTTCTACGGCTTCCAGGGTATTCAGGGGGCCCTTTTACTCGTGTTGGGCCTGCTGATGGCGGACCTGCTCAATCAGTCCATTCTCCAGGAGGAACCGTTGACGCCCAGTACGGCCAAGCTCTTGGGTCAGCCCGAAATGTCTCGGGAAGTCACGGATGAACTTACCGAGGAGCAGCGAATGGCCCTTCGCTGGACACGGGTCAGGATCATGTTGATGGTGTACGCGTTGCTCTGGCCCCTCGGGGTCATCATTAAGTACTACCAGTTGTGGTTTCTACAGAATATCAACCAGGATCTGCGCGTTGCCATGGCAGACCGTTGGCGGCGCCTGTCGCTCAGGCACCACAGCAACCACCGCGTGGGCGATTCGATCTATCGCATTCAGACGGACGCCGAAGAGGTCACGGGCGTCCTGGAACTCGTCGTGGAGATCTCGAGACGGATCATACAGTCCCTATCCTATATGGCATTGTTGACGCTCCTTTCTCCGTGGCTGGGCTTGATTGCGCTCGGTGGCCTCTTCCCAATTCTCTTGATCGCACACTGGGCCATGCGCAGGTTCCGCACTCGGAGCCTCGTCAGACGCATGGCCGGCGCCGATCTGACCTCGAGGATGCACGAGGCCTTCCGCGCCGTTCGTCTCAACAAGGCCTACGGCGTCGAGAAGCAGTCCCAAGACCGGTTCGAGTCAGACCAACTGATCTCCCTTAACGCGGACTACCGCGAGAAGCGTATTCATATAGGTGTGACCACTGCCAGGGAGTCCATCACCGAGTCCCTCATACTGGGCGGCGTCCTGTTGATGGCACTGTGGGCCAACGCGGGCCGACCGACTTTTGCGAACGAGTTGATCGCGCTGGCTGGTTTCTCGTTTATCGTGTGGAATCTGACGGCCTTTAAATGGGCCCGAGAGAAGTTCTCCGAAGGGGTCAACTCTTCTTCAGACCTCATAGACATGTGGGGCCGGGCCCAGGGAACGGCCATGGGACTGCGCCGCGTATTCGATATTCTCGACATGGAACCCGAGGTCCAGGACCGGCCCGGCGCAATTCCCTTCGACGAATTCTCGAGAGAGGTGCGCTTCGAAAACGTAACCTTCGCCTATGAGGAGGATCGCCCCGTATTGGACGGCGTCAGTTTTGCTGTGCGGCCCGGAACGGTCACCGCCATTGTCGGCCCTACCGGCTCCGGCAAGACGACACTCATGAACCTGCTGCTCCGCCTCTACGATCCGGATGAGGGGTCGATAGGCATTGACGGTCGGGATCTGCGTGACTACGAGGTCGACTCGTTGCGCTCCAACATCGCCATCGCGCTGCAGGAAAACATGTTGTTCGGCATGTCGGTCCGTGAGAACATCCGGTACGCCGCTCAAGATGCGAGTGACGAGGCCGTGTACGACGCCATCCGGGTGGCGTGCATGGACGATATTCTCGATGGGTTGCCCGAGGGCCTCGATACCGTCCTGGGCGACCGGGGCGGCAGGTTGTCTACGGGCCAGCGCCAACGCCTCTCGATAGCCCGAGCCGTGGTGCGCGATACGCCAATCCTGGTGCTGGACGAACCGACCGCGGCCCTCGACGCCGATACGGAACAGCGCGTGCTGGCAAACATAGCGGAATGGAGTGCCGGCGACGCCGGCAGCGGAAGTGGGCGCGCAGTCTTCCTGATTACCCACCGGCTCTCGACGATCCGCCGGGCGGACAACATCCTCTTTCTTGACGGGGGCCGCATCGTGGAAAGCGGCAGTCACGATTCCTTGATGGGCATGACGGACGGCCGTTACCGGGCCTTCGTCCAAACCGAGATGAACCCGATCGACGGCAAGGAGGACGAGACGGGCGATGCCTGAAAAAGAACGAGAATCGGGAGGCAGCCGCCTCTCCCTTCGCGCACTGCGCGAGGCCGAGAAGGCCCTTGACGAGCGCGCGAGCCTCCTCGACCGCGAGACCGATATCGATTATCGCGAAGCGTTCCGGATCATTGGCCGAACCGTGCTTCTGCTCAGGTACATCTGGCTGAGGTTTGTGATCAACTTTGTGTTGTGGTGGATTCCCTATAGCCTATCGATGGTATTGGCCCCATGGATCTTAAAGGTCGTCATCGACCATGTGGTCCTCGGGCAGCCCGTCGAGGACGTCACCGGCTACCCGTCCTTCCTGATCCCGGTAGTCGGGATGCTCGAAGGCGCGTCCGCGCCGCGGATCATGTCCTGGGTGGCCCTGCTCACAGTGGTGGGTATGGGCGGCAAACTGGCGTGGACGTATGTACAGACCCTGTTCCACTTTCGAATGGCTCACTCCATCGTACACCTCGTGCGCGCCCGCCTGTTCGAGAACGTGCAGTCCTTGCCCATGACCCAGCTAGACGACCAGCCCATCGGCGACTCCGTGTACCGGGTGAGATACGACTCGAGTTCGATTCCAGGGATCATATACACGGTTATCCAGCAGCCGCTCATCGCCGTGTCCGCGTTCGCGATCGCCCTCGTCACGATGCTCAGCGCGTACCCCGATTTCCCCGGTATTGTCTTGTTCGCCGTGGGTGCCCTGCCAATTTATGTGGCTACGACGACGCCTTTCGCGCGCATGCTGCGACGGCGCGCGCAAGCCGCGTCGGCGGCGGGCACGGCCTTTACCAGCAACATTGAGGAAGGGATGGACAACATGCTGGCGGTGCAAAGCCTCGGCGTGAACAAGACGGAACGTGAGCGATTCCGCAAAGACAGCGCCGAGTCGTTCAAGCGCATCCGATTCAGCACACTGGCTTACGGATTGGTGGAAACCTTGGGCGAAGCGTCCATGTTGCTCCTCCAATTGGGCTTCTTTGTCTATCTGGCTGGCCATGTGATAGAGGGCGATCTCTCCGTGGGCGATTTCACCGTGGTGTTTACGTACTACGCCAGGATGCGAGAACCGGCCTACGCCTTGGTGCGGATCTGGATGGAGATACAGGACAAGGCCGCGCAGGCACGCCGGGTGTTCGCTATGATGGACCAGCCGCCGGAAACGGAGACGGGACGGCTGGCGTTGCCGCCGATTAGCGAGGGCGTGTCGTTCCGCCAGGTCGGTCTCGCCTACCCGGACGGTCGGCGGGCCCTGCAGGACGTGACCTTCGACGCGCATATGGGACAAATCGTGGCCATCGTGGGACCTACGGGCGCCGGGAAGACGACTCTTGCGCACCTCATTCCGCGCTACCATGTGGCGAGCGAAGGCCAGGTCCTGATTGACGGGCATGACGTGAACGACGTAACCATCGAGAGCCTCCGCAGCCAAGTCAGCTATGTATTCCAGGAGACGCAGACCGTGGCGGAGTCCATCTTCGAGAACATCCGGTTGGGCAAACCGGATGCCACTCCGGAAGAGGTGGAACGGGCCGCGCGAACGGCAGGCATTCACGACTTCATTGTTTCGTTGCCCGATGGGTACGACACCATGCTGGGCACGACCAGCAGCAAGTTGTCGGTGGGGCAGAAGCAGCGTATCGGGATTGCCCGCGGCCTGTTGAAGGACTCGCGCATCCTCATCCTGGACGAACCTACCTCGGCCCTCGACCCCCAGACCGAGGAGCACCTCGGCAACTCACTGCATGAAGCGGCACGGGGCCGCATCGTGTTCATCATCGCCCACCGCCTGTCGACGGTTCTCATCGCTGATCATATAGTGTTCCTCGACGAAGGCCGCGTACTCGAGAAGGGCACCCATGCTGAGCTGATGGCCCGAGAGGACGGAAACTACCGCAGATTCGTAGAGTTGCAGTCGACGTCTTTCGATTGATCTCAGAGTTCGCAGGTCTGTGCTGTTGTCGTTCGCAAATAATCGTACGCGTTGATTGACGGGTGCCATCCAATTCGTCGAAAATATCATCGAAAGCGAAAAAAGGGAGAGCCATCGAGAAATTGCAATCCGGCCTTTATTTACAGGGGGTGCAAATATGTAGCCGTACC
>JAPYPO010000321.1 GCA_029937645.1 Candidatus Hydrogenedentota bacterium | reverse complement strand
TTCCTGGCGAAGGCGAAGGAGAAGGTGAAGGTGAAGGTGAAGGTGAGGGAGAAGGTGAGGGAGAAGGATCGCCTCCCATATGCGGCGCTCTCTGGATCGACGGTGCGCCGATCTCCCGGGGCGTGGGCGACATGGCTCTGCTGATCCTTTGTGTGGGAGCTATGCTATTCCATCGGCGGAGAGGAGTATCGACGTGAGGTGGAATTTTCCCTACTGCCCCTTCTCCGCCTCAAACCAAGCAACCTCGGCTTCCTCAACTCCATAAGCGATTTCAATCGGATTGCAACAAACCTCACAATCCTGGATCATCCGCTGATCGCCACCAGACAGATCGATCCGTATCGAAATCTGCTGCCAGCAGTACGGGCACGCAAACCACTGCTCCTCTTCCATCGCGCCATCCTATGCCGCGTCCGTGCTTACAAGAGCGACAATTTTCTGTCCAGGCCGAGGCACGATGTTGTCCCCTTCGGAACGCACCAGAACCTTGCGGCCCTCCGTAATAACAAACATCGGCACGGTCTTGTCACCGTACTGCTCGACGTATTGATCATAGCCAAACTCTTCCGTGAGCTTCGTTCTCTTAACCACCGCCCCGTGCCTCGACCGCTTCACCAACTCCGCATGCGTCCACTCATTGCCGAACAGCGTATGGCCCCGGAGCCGGGAAGGCAATTGATCCGCCTCCGCTCCAGGGAGGTCTCGTATATCCGACGCAAGCTGATACACGTCGTGCTCCCCCAGCACAGCAGAAAAATGGAGCGCGGCAAGAGAATTTACAAAATCATTTCCCGTAAGCGCCAGCAACTTCCCGATCTCCCCGAGATCCAATTCCTCGACCAGGCTCTCAGAAAGCGCATCCCCATAGCGGGCATCCAGACCCTCAAGACGGGCCGCATTAACATAGCGTCGGTTGATATCGATAAGCAGCACCTTAAACCCCTCCTCCTGCAGCGCCAGCGCGATTCTACGCGCAAACGGATGCGCCCCCGTAATAACCAACCCCTGCCGATCCGATTGCGCCAGACCCAAACCACGGGCAAGCGTACGGGCCGTGAGGCCATAAAAAGCAACCGTCACAGTAATCACAAGAAATGTCACCGGAACAAGCCGGTCCGCCTGGGCGATATTCTCTTCCGCCATGCGCAACGCAAACACCGAGGTGACTGCCGCAGCAACAATTCCACGCGGCGCCATAAATGCAAGAAAGGTCCGCTCTTTGAATGTGAGAGAAGAGATGGCCGTACACGCGTATATTGAAACAGGCCGCGCGATAAAAATCAGAACAGCGGCAAAACCTATGCTCCCCCATCCGAGAAGCTCGATCTGCTCACGTTCCAATCGCGCGGCGAGAAGCACAAACAACATAGAAAGGAGAAGAACAACAAGATTCTCCTTAAAAGTGACCAACTCGCGCACGTTGACAGAACGCTGATTCGCAACAAACACTCCCATGATTGTCACCGTGAGAAGGCCCGATTCATGTTGAATCGCATTCGAGGCCGTGAAAGCGCCGATAACTAACGCGAGCGCAAGGGGGCTCCGCAGATGCTCGGGTGTCCGGTTTGGGCGGAGCAGATAGGTAAGAGCGTAAGCCCCGACAGCGCCCCCTACAATCCCGATCGTGAGAGTCTCCCCAAGTCCGATGATGATAGGTATAGGCGCCTCCTTGATAGAACCAAGGATGACCGCTTCATACACCAGAACCGCCAGGACCGCGCCAGCGGCATCATTAAGGATCCCTTCCCAGCGGAGTATCGGGCCTACCTGACCCTTGGGCCGGATATGGAGGAGGAGCGGCTGGACAACCGTGGGGCCAGTGACGACCAAAATAGCCCCAAGAAGGGCCGCCACCTCGACCCGCAAATCAAGCAGATAGTACGCGGCAGTCCCCGCGATGCCCCACGTTATAAGAATTCCCAATACGACCAGGCTGCCTACAATCCTGCCCACATCACGCAGATCGCTGAGCCGCAGGTTCAAGCCGCCTTCAAACAAAATAATGGCAACAGAAATCGATACGAACGGCATCAGCAAGTCGCCGAACAAGTCATTCGGCTTTATAAATCCAAAGCCCGGCCCAACAACGAAACCGCAGACCAGTAAAACGAGAATGGAAGGCCACCCGAATCGCCACGACACCCACTGAGCCGAAATACCTAACAGGATAATGGCGACAAGACTAATGAGCGCTGAGTCCATGACTAAAGGAACCCTCAAGATTCGGTTTCAAAGCTTTCGGCAAGCAGCAGGAAGAGTCGCGCCAGTGGTTTGACTCATGCTGATGGGAGATTATGTATTGTGAACTTCCCTCAAGAAACTAAGCAAAAAAGGGACTGATGCAAGCGAAGCGAGGTACGAGCGGAGACGTGTCTGTCCCTTTTCTTGCGGCCCAACTCCATGCGCAGTGAGAATTTGCATGAACAATTTGTATAAGCATTCTGAATTTTGAATCACACCGCTAGTTTGCCCGATACCGCAGGTTAAATTCCAACCCCGCGCAGTCAATAGGCATGTAGCCGAGGGATGGGTGAAGCGATTCCCCCCGGCGTAGACGAATTTTTCGATAGACCCGGGGTGAAACATTGACATCGCACCGCCCAATTCACAACACTCTCGACGGAGGAAAACCCGTGAACAAAGACCAATGGTCCGACGTCGACGCCTACTACGACAGCCTATTCGTTCCGCACGACGCCACGCTCGATGCCGCGCTCGAAGACAGCGCGAAAGCCGGCTTGCCTACCATCGCCGTATCCCGCGCCCTAGGCAAATTCCTATACCTGCAAGCACGGATGCTACAGGCGCGGCGCATCCTTGAAATCGGTTCCCTTGGAGGCTACAGCGCCATTTGGCTCGCACGCGCCCTGCCCAGCGACGGGCACCTCATCACCTTAGAGGCCGACCCCAAGCACGCCCAAGTGGCCCGCGCCAACATCGCCCGCGCCGGCTTCGAGAGCCTCGTCGATCTCCGCATCGGATCCGCCCTCGATACCCTACCCTCACTTGCCGAAGAAAAAACCGAAGCCTTCGACCTCACCTTCATAGACGCCGACAAAAAAAGCATCCCCGAATACTTCGCCTGGGCCCTCAAGCTTTCCCACCCAGGCAGCGTCATCATCATCGACAACGTCGTGCGCAACGGAGCCATACTCAACGCCAACTCGGACGACCCCGACATTCAGGGCACCCGCCGCATGGCCGACATCATCGCCGCGGAACCCCGCGTCTCCGCCACAACAATTCAAACCGTAGGCAGCAAAGGCTACGACGGATTCACCCTCGTTCTTGTCAACGAATAGCGAATCTCCAAATCGCCGGATAACTTCGCAGCGGCGCGCTCCGCTACCTCCCATTGCGATCGCGGGTGAAAGTACCTCTCCCCCGTTGGGTGTTGATCTCGTTTGGTTTCGCCCAATCTTCGTAGACATATAATTGCGCCGCTCTACGCTACCCGGCGATCGGGCGAATCAACGCTTACGCAGTTTTTTGATAAGGCACGAAAAGCTCACCACAATTCTCTCACCAACCACCAGTGTCCCGCGCATGAAGACCATGCCCTTCGTCTCCTGTACGACCTCGCAGCGAGATTCCACAAGATCCCCCAAACGCGCGGCCGATGAAAAATCGGTGTTAAGCGAAACAGTCGTAGCGCCTCCATCGGAGAAGCAGTTTCGCGCCGTCATAAACGAAGAATAATCGGCAAAAGTAGCGAGCAACCCGCCATGCGCGAAGCCTCCCTCATTCAGGTGCTTCTCCTCCACGACGAACGCACAGGCGCATCCCTCCCGAGTCTCTTTATAGAAAAACGGGCCATTGTGATCCTCAAAAGCGTCTCGGCCCCGCCATTCCGTGTAGCCGCTTAGCCTCTCATCATCCTGAGTCATAGGTTCCTTCTCATAGTCTGGAGCACGCCGTGAGCAATCAATCATGGGGTCGAATCTGAAGAGTGTGCATCCGGATGCACGGCGCGATCAAACAAAAAAACCACGCCAATAACCCGAAATGAGCGCCCAAGGCCTCGGGCTCACTTGTATTTATTGCAAACCTGTGATATCATTATTTACGTAAACACGCATTTTGATTAATTACTTCTAAGTACACATCCGGATTCGCTCCAAATCCGCCCGCACCATCGAGAAAGGAGGAACGAAGTTCGCAGTGTCACCGTATTGATCACACAGCATCGATTCATCCAAGTAAGCCGACAAGTACTCACTGAAATTCAAAAATTAACAAACATACTGGAGGGTTTATACACATGAAACGCACTGGTTTTACATTAATTGAACTACTGGTCGTAATCGCCATTATCGGCATCCTCGCGGCCATTCTCCTACCCGCTCTGGCCAGGGCGCGCGAAGCGGCGCGACGATCCAGTTGCGCAAACAATCTAAAGCAAATGGGTCTCGCGCTCAAGATGTACTCCGGCGAATCGCCCAGCGAAAAATTGCCCGCCATGGCCTACCGCTATGACGACGGCGTAACCAGTCAAGCCCGCGACTGCTCGCTACCCGGCTTTCCTCCCGTTTCGGGCGAGTCGAGCAGCGCATCATTCTTCTGGAATCCCGACCAAATGTATCCCGAATACATCTCGGATATGAATCTCATCGTCTGCCCCTCGGACTCCGATGCCGACCTAGACATCTTTAAGAACGAGGCGGGCGAGAATTTCTTGGTCCAACACTGCCTCCAAAATCAGGACAACGACCTCAACGAAGACTGGATGGCATTAGCCACGAGTTACAACTATTTCGGGTGGGTGATAGACAAAGGCGACGATAATCCCCTCTACCTCGATCAGTCCAGTGGCAGGCCTGTCTCCCTTCAAGTGGATGCCGTGATAGGCATGGCCCTCGCTTTCACCACCACGCTCTTTGGGGGAACTCCAAGCTACTTCGGCTTGAGCATTGTCGACAATGACCTAACGCCAAGCCCTGCGTTTTTTCAGGCCAACCC
>JAPYPO010000320.1 GCA_029937645.1 Candidatus Hydrogenedentota bacterium | reverse complement strand
AAAGATGCACGCATGGCCACAATTCCCCCTCGAAAGCGTCCCCAATACGCTCCCCGAGTGAGAATGGCCATCCTGGAACTCAAGGCCGCCCGTGCCTGGAATCTTGCACAAACCGCCAGAACCTTCATGGTCGAACCCGAAACCATTGCCAACTGGATGAAGAGAGCTGGCAATGTCCAAGATGGGCTCCTCCAACTTTGCCAACCGGTGAACAAGTACCCCGACTATGTCCGCTATATCATCCAACGGCTCAAAACCCTTTGTCCAACTATGGGCAAGGTGAGAATAGCTCAAGTACTGGCCAGAGCAGGACTTCATCTCGGCGCCTCCACCGTCGGTCGCATCGTGAAAGAAGATTCTCTCCCAGACAAACCCGATACCTACGTCATTGGAGTGGGAAAGAAAGAGCGAGTGGTCACCGCAAGATATTCCAACCACGCTTGGCATGTTGACATGACTGCTGTCCCGACAACAGGATTCTGGGTACCATGGACGCCATTTTGCTTGGCGCAGGTTTGGCCATTCTGTTGGTGGGTCATTGTGGTGATTGACCATTTCTCCCGTACGGTCATTGGCTTCGCCGTGTTCAAGAAACAACCGACCGCAGACGAGGTTATTGCGTTCATGACCAAGGCTATTCGTACGGTCGGAAGTCCGCCACGACATCTCATTTCCGATCAGGGAAGTCAGTTTGTCTCGACAGATTTCTGTGCGTGGTGCAGTGCCGAACCACAGCGCATCAAGCAACGGTTCGGTGCTATTGGCCAGTACGGAAGCATCGCCGTTATTGAAAGACTGATGCGCTCCATAAAGGACGAATGCACCAGGCGCATTCTCGTTCCGCTGCGTGAGGATGCCATCCGGAGGGAGATTACGTTCTATATCGATTGGTACAACCAGAATCGTCCACATCAGTCCCTCGGTGGACGAATCCCAATGGACGCTTATTTCGGAATCGATGATGAAATCACCCGTTTTGAAACGCGGGGCGAGGACGCAGTTCCTATCCAACTCATAGTCACGCGCTTCGAAAGCCGTAGGCATCTTCCCATTGTAGAACTGAAACGTGCTGCTTGAGTCGGCCACGGTGTTGGTGGTGTGTTCCTCTACGGAGGGATCTGCCCATGCGTTAGAATCCGAATGATTTGGGGCGTTCAAACGCATCCGTTTGTTCCATCACCGTACTTTTGGTTAGCAGCCGCGCCGACAGAACTACCAAGAACTATACTTATTCTGCTTTTCGTGGGCGACCCGAAAGTCCTGGACCAGCACAGGGGGTGCAAATATGTAGCCGCTCCGCTACACCCGATGTTTCGGCGTCAAATCACCCAACCTTTAAGATCTCTTTTGGATGGAACGGTTGACATTTTCTATCCCTGTGCCTCGCAAAATCACCTCGGAATTATCTCTACTTTTTGCCCCTTAAATGTGATCCAGCCGCCCGGTGCTGTCACCGATACTCTCGCAGTGAACTCCCACCTTGTCGAGAACGGAAACTAGGGCGTTGGAGAGCGACGTATTTTCGGGATACTCGATGTGTCGACCGCCTTTGAGTCGGCCTCCCGCGCCTCCCACGAGCAAGCAGGGAAGGTTTTGATGGTGGTGCAGATTGCCGTTGCCCATTCCGCTGCCGTACATGAGCAAGGAATGATCGAGCAACGTGCCATCGCCGTCGGGTGTCTCCTTCAGCCTGTCGAGAAAATAGCTGAACAGGCTCACGTGATAGGCATTGATTTTCGCCACACGGCCGACCGTTTCCGCCACATTGCCGTGGTGTGAAATGGAGTGGTGGGGATCGGGGACTCCGATGTGGTCGTAGGTGCGCGTCGAGCCCTCACGACCGAGCATGAAGGTGCTGACGCGCGTAATGTCTGCTTGAAACGCAAGCGCCTGGAGGTCGTACATCAGTTTTGCGTAGTCGTCGTAAAGCTCAGGCACGCCCACCGGCGTTGGGGGGAGTTCGATCTTCTCGGCAACTTGGGCTTCCATCTTCTGTACACGCTGCTCTACCTCGCGGACGCTATCGAGATACTCTGCCACACGCGAGGCATCGGCGGCTCCGAGCCGCTTCTGAAGCCGGCCCACGTCGCCGGCGATGGAGTCGAGAATGCTGCGATCCTGACTCAGGTGGCGTCGGCGAACCTCCGGCCCAAGCCCCTCGCCGAATAGGCGCTCGAATATAACGCCCGGGTCGGTCTGCATGGGGAGCATCCGGGTCGGCGTGCGCCAGCACAAGGTGTTGACGTAACTGCACGCGTAGCCGACGTCGCAGCCTCCTACAACATTGAAATCCTCTGCGGCGACTTCGAGGGAGCGCAACTGCGTGTCGCGTCCCAATTCGTCGGCCGCAATCTGATCGATGGTTTTCCCACCGCGCACGTCTGCCCCATCGGTCCGTTTGGG
The DNA here is from genome assembly GCA_029937645.1 of Candidatus Hydrogenedentota bacterium. GTDB lineage: Bacteria > Hydrogenedentota > Hydrogenedentia > Hydrogenedentales > JAPYPO01. The sequence continues at coordinate 2,564 of JAPYPO010000320.1, read as the reverse complement.
GCGAACGCCGCTGAGCCAGACGGTGCCGGCGCGGGCGTGGTTGCCGGGGCCTTCTCCTTCCGCCGCTTCCGCTTGCCGCGCCTCGAGGTTGGAGAGAACGACGAGATGTTCGCGATGTCGTTCCAGCGCGGCCAGCGACGGTGGAAGTTCAAAATTGGTTCCGTCCGTTGTCGGTCGAAACCTGTCCATGATTGCGCCATTCGGGATGTAACTGAAACTCAACCGGCGTACTGGATTCGCCGCACTGGAATTCGCAGCCGTTGCAAGAGCCGGCACCATCGCGTCCAGAAGCGGCAACGCGAGTGCGGCTCCGGCGCCGCGCAGAAATGTCCGTCGGGACAGTGCCTTCCTCGTGATAATCATGATGTCTCCTAGGAGCCAGAGTCTAGTTCATTATCGTGCACTTGTCCGCGCTTTGGCAAGTTAAGGTGTTTCTGCACATCCTCAGCCACAGCGGCAGGACGTATGGACGCCTTCATCTTTGTTCGAAACGGTTCGCTTGTAGCGATGCCCTCGATCAGCGATGAAAACCGGTATCCTTCGCTGGCGGCTTGAGCCACGATCCGGCGAACGATCGGGGCATCGTAGTACTCCAGCCCGCGGCCCAAAGCGTAGATCAGCAACTTACGCGTCATGGTGTCGACAAAAACGTCGGGCCGCTGGAGAATAATTTCGCGCAATTCGGTGGGGCCGTCAAACACGGTTCCATCCGGAAGCGTATCCGAGGCGTTGATGATTGCACCGTCCGCCTCGATCGTTCGCCACCGGCCCACCGCGTCGAAGTTTTCGAGTCCGAACCCATAGGGATCCATCTGTGAATGACATACGGCGCACGCTGGGTTTTCTCGATGCTGGACCAATCGCTCACGAATCGACAACCCCTCTAAGCTCTTTGTGCTCTCCTCGAGGGCCGGGATGTTCGGCGGCGGGGGCGGCGGGGCCATACCCAGAAGATTTTCAAGAACCCACTTGCCGCGGAGTACCGGCGAGGTCCGCGTTGGATGCGAGGTGACGGTCAGCACGCTGCCGTGGCCGAGTAGTCCTCGACGGTGTTCGTCCGTCACGGGCACGCGGCGGAACCGGTCTCCGTAGACGCCACGTATTCCGTAATGTCGTGCCAGACGTTCGTTCATGTAGGTGTAGTCAGCCGTTAACAGTTCGAGTACGCTTCGGTCCTCGCGAAGGATGCTCTCGATGAACAACTCGGTCTCTTGCAGCATCGCTTGGCGAAGGTTATCGTCAAAGTTCGGAAAACTCGTCTGGTTGGGGGAGGTGCTTCGGAGATTGCGCACATACAACCACTGTCCGGCAAAATTTTCCACCAGCGCCGAGGCCTTTGGGTGGTCCAGCATTCGGTTTACCTGCTGCGTGAGTCCATCGAGATCGGTCAGTTCTCCACGCTCGGCGGCCTTGAGGAGAGCATCATCCGGGATGCTGCTCCAAAGGAAGAAGGAGAGCCGTGAGGCGATATCGTGATCGTTGAGTCGATAGACCTCGCCCTCCGGCAGATCGCTCGGTTCTTCTTCGAGCCGGAATATGAATTGCGGGCTCGCAAGGAGGTAGCGTAGCGCGAGCTCAATCCCGGCCTCGAAGTCGTGGCCGCGCCGGCCCTCGGCGTAGAACACAAGCAATCGGTCCAGTTCGGGAGGCTCCAGCGGCCGCCGGTACGCGAGTCTGCCCAGCCGCGTCAGAATTGATTCGGCGCACGCGATCTCGCCGCTTTCATCTTCTGGCCAGCAAGAGAATATTCGGTCGCGGCTGGCCGATTCGGCCGGACGCGATGGATCGAACGGACCTTTTAGAAAAAGTCGATCGACTTCGGGAAAGCCCTCGCGGCTGTTCGCCCCAACCTGTCTGCGCAGGTAGGGCTTCTCTGTCTTTTCCTCGAGGGTTGCCGGTTTGGCGAAAAACGTGGCGATAATGGTGCGGTCGCCAGCAGGGATGGGCAGGCGCACACGCAGGTGCTCGTCGGCCGTGCTCGCGGTGCTTAGGCCCAATCCGCTTGCGCCCAATCCGCCCGCCGTCAGGGGTCTGTAAGCACCCTTTCCTCCGATGGTGAAGAGTCCGATTTGTTCGCCGTCAAGCGAAAGCTCAACTTGATGCTCTTCGGTAAGGCCACGGATATGGCCGACAGCGTTGCGTCGCAGGGTGACCACGATTTCGTATTCGCCGTCGACGGGCAGATACTCATCCACTCGAATGCCGCCGCGTGTACCCAGAGGCATCTCGCGCATGTGGTAAGACTGGGTCAGGTCTAGCGCCGTGTTATACGTGGCTGTTGTGGGTGCGACCTCGGGGTTGCCCACAGCGAGCCGGGCGATCTTTCGTGCAGCAGTAATGTAACTTTCGAGTAGGGCCGCAGAAACTCCGAGGGCATCGGCGTTGTTGTCGAAGCCGGACGCTGAATCGTCCGCAGGGAGCGCGCTGACATCGACGTCAACGGCTAGCAGATCTCGAATCGCGTTGCGATACTCGGTCCGATTCATCCGGTGCAGCAAGGGACGCCCGGGGTTCGGTTTCGCGGTCGAGGCACCGTCGATTTCGGTCTCGAGCCAGCTTGCGAC
>JAPYPO010000319.1 GCA_029937645.1 Candidatus Hydrogenedentota bacterium | reverse complement strand
GCCGATGACCGCGACATAGGCGTCGGGGTTCTTGCGGATGTAGGAGCGGATGAGTTTGCGAGACTTGGCGTCGGCTTCACGGGTGACGGTGCAGGTATTGATGATCCCCATATCGGAGGGCTCGCCGAAAGGGACAATTTCATAGCCCGCCGCTTGCAGCTTCTCCGTCAGGATAGCTGTCTCCGATTGGTTGAGGCGGCAGCCTAGTGTGTGAAGGGAGGCTCGTTTTGGGTTCGTTTGATTCATGATCGTCTTTATGAGTTCCGCTTTTTTTTGCCACAGAGGGCACAGAGTTTAGGTTTCAAGATTATTAATTATTCAATCGTCTCAACCCAATAAATTCGTGTTGCGTTTTGCTCTGTGTTCTCTGTGCCCTCTGTGGCTAAAAAATATTACTCCCCACGCATGGCCTCGTCGAGCACCCACTGCGCGAACAGGCGGACGCCGTAGCCGGTGGCGTGGTCCGGGTTGAGATAAGAAACATTCTTGACGCCCCAGGCTGTGCCTGCGATATCGACGTGTGCCCACGGGGTGTCGCCCACGAATTCCTTTAGAAAACAACCCGCTGTGACCGTGCCCGCTTCGCCGGGAGGGCCGATGTTGCAGAGATCCGCATGGGTGCCCTTCATAAGGTCCGCATAATCATCCCAGAGTGGGAGGGGCCAAATGCGTTCGCCCGTTGCGTTCGCGGCGAGTTGTAGCTCGGCCATGAGGTCATCGTCCGTCGTCATCACGCCCGCCGCGTAATGGCCCAAACCCGAAATGACGGCACCGGTCAACGTCGCCGCGTCGATCATTTCGTCGGGCGTGTAGGTGTCGACTGTGTACGCCAACGCATCCGCGAGAATCAGGCGGCCTTCGGCATCGGTATTGTGTACTTCAATGGTTTTTCCGTTGTAGGCGCGCACAATATCGCCGGGCACCTGAGCATCCGCGCCGGTCTTGTTTTCCGACGAAGGGACGACGCATACGACGTTGATTTTCGGCTGGAGCAATACGATGGCGCGCATCGCGCCCAGTACGGCCGCGCCGCCGCACATGTCATATTTCATTTCGTGCATGCCCGCGGCGGGCTTGATGCTGATGCCGCCCGTATCGAAGGTGAGTCCTTTCCCCACGAGGGCAAGCGTGCGCGTTGCCTCTTCATGGGCATACTCCAGGATGATGAGTTTCGCGGGTTCCGCGCCGCCTTTCGAAACGCCCAAGAGCGCGTCCATTCCCAAGTCGCCCATCTTATCTTCGTCGAGAATTTCGCAGTCGCAGCCGACCTCTTCGGCCATAGTTTCGGCGTGATACGCGAGCGTGGAAGGGGTCAGATCGTTGGGTGCCGTGTTACACAGGTCTCGCGACCATTCGACCGACTCGCAGGTGAGAATAGTTCGATCGCAGCCTTCTTGGAGTTCGGCGACGGCCTCGCTGGTCGGCGCGGAAACGACGATATTTTCCACGTAGACGGGCGGGTTATCCGCTTCCGCCTTGTACTTGGTAAACGAGTACTGCGCCAGCATGATCCCTTCGATAAACGCCTCCATAGGCAGGGGGAAATCGGGAGAACTGTCAAAAACGACTTTCGATATTCGTTGCTCGGACAGCACGGCTGCGGCCTTGCCCGCGCTACGTCGAAATACCTCCGCTTCGAAACGATCCTTGTCGCCCAGTCCCAGCACCAACACACCGGCGTAGGTCCGCGTGGGCGTGGGGAGGTAATACACGGACTGCGCCTTCGAGGAGATACGGCCCTGTTCCTTGAGCGTCTGCAAGGCCGCCTGATCCTCCGGCGTTATCAAGGCGCCGCCGGTTAGGCCGCCATCTTCAAAGTCGGCGAGGACAACGCACGGCCCCCCTTCGACATGTACATTTCCTTTTTCTACGACTACAACTTGCATGTTCCGACCCTTCGTTTTTTTGCCACAGAGGGCACAGAGATCACAGAGTGGGGAAAGCGAATCATAGAGACTCGTTTTCCGAAGTCTCCAATGACATCTTTGGAATTAAATGAAAAGACAAAATTCTTTCAATGCCCTATACGTTAGCCAAACCGATAATTGAACGACACTCTGTGGCCTCTGTGTGCTCTGTGGCAAACAGGTTTCTCTATCCCTTATTGCTCCGCGCCCAAAGCCGTCGTCGCAACCGGGGCCGATTCCTCACGGTCGATCCGTTCGGCGTAAAGCCAATGGCCCTTGGCGCCGGTGATTCGTACCCGCGCGAAATCGCCAATCTCCAATTCATCGCTAACAACAGAAACGGGGCGGAATCCATCGGTTCTTCCGTTCATCGTGTGACGTACCTTGGGATGGGCGCCGCCGATCAAGATTTCCTCTTCTGTCCCCACGTAGCGCTGGATATCCTCTTCGTGAATGCGGCGCTGCAACGCGATGACGTGGGCGAGGCGATCCTCTTTCACTTCGCGGGGGACATCGTCCTCCATGTTCATCGCCTTTGTCTTCGGGCGCGGCGAGTATTTGAATGGGTACAACTGGGCGAAACGAACCTCTTCGAGCACGCGCAATGTATCCGCGAAGTCCTCCTCCGTTTCGCCGGGAAAGCCAACAATGAGATCGGAACTCAGTTCCAGGCGTGGATTAATCGCGCGCATATACTCAATCTTCTCAAGGTATTCTTCGATGGTATGCCCGCGGTTCATCTCCGCCAACAGACGATCCGATCCGCTCTGAAAAGGCAGGTGAAGCTGATTGCAAATCGAAGGCCGCTCCGCCATGAGGTCGGAAAGATCGTTGTTCCAGTCGTTAGGATGCGGCGACGTAAAGCGGACGCGCGGAAGGCCCGAAACCTTCGACAAGCCGTCCAGCAACTCCGCGAACCCAAAAGACCCGACCCGGTACGAATTAACGTTCTGCCCGAGGAGCCAGATTTCCTTCGCCCCCTTTGAGACCAAGTCCCGCGCCTCACGCAGAATATTCTCCGACTCGCGGCTCACCTCGCGGCCCCGCGTGTACGGGACAACGCAGAAGGTACAGAAATTATCGCAGCCTTTCGTAATCGAGATGTACGCTTTGCAGCCCTCGACATGCCCCTGCTCCACCCATTCTTCTGGAATGAAATTCTGGACCCGCCGCTCGTGGGGCTGCCACTTCGTCCTCAACACACGTTCGCCACGGCGCACCGCGGAAATCATCTCCGGAAGCTCGAACAAATTATCCGGCCCGAATACAATATCGACGCCCTTTTCGCGCTTCAGGATATTTTCGCCTTCCTGCTGAGCGACGCATCCGGCGACCGCCACGATTAATTCCGGGTTCTCCTTTTTCAATCCACGCGTAGCGCCCAGAAAACTGTAGACCTTGTTCTCCGGGTTATGGCGAACAGAACAGGTGTTCAATACAATGAGCGATGCGCCCTCAGGCGTGTTCGTCATCGCATACCCTTCGGCCGCGAGTACCCCCATCATGCGATAGGTGTCGTGCTCGTTCATTTGGCAGCCGTAGGTCTGAATGAAGGCCTTAGGGGGTTCCATGGATCATCCGTAAGTGCTTTGGTTTCTATGGATTAAATCAATATATAAGCATATCAGACTGACGCGTTGGCGTCAAGGTTTTGGCCGCGCTCTTCTCGATCCGTTGGGAAGTTGCACCCCTGTATTTCGAGAAGAGCGCGGACCTGTCCACGCGCGTTGAACTATGCCAATGCTTGATTTAAGATCAGCGCTATGCCATTGTTCACCGCCACGCAACCCGTTAATCCTCAGCTAGGTCCATTGACCGTATGAAGATACATCCTACCGCTATTATCCATCCGAACGCGGAAATCGCCGACAGTGTCGAAGTAAAACCCTATACTATCATTAGAGAGCATGTTTCCATCGGGGAAGACACCGTCGTAGGCCCGCATTGCGTCATCGAAGGGCGCACCTCCATCGGGAAGAATAACCGCATATACGGTGGTGCCCAGATTGGAATCCTGTCTCAGGATCTCAAACACCGCGACGGCCTCATCGGACGGACCGCCATCGGCGACAATAACATGATCCGCGAAACCGTCACCATTAGCGCCAGCACCATGTCGAGCGACGAAGACGATCACCGGATCACCAGCATAGGCAATAACTGCCTCTTCATGACTTGCAGTCATGTCGCCCACGATTGCCACGTAGGGAACGACGTGGTCATGGCCAATTGTGTGCTGCTCGCCGGCCATGTGGACGTGGAAGATAAGGTCATCATCGGCGGTCTGACCGGCATTCACCAAGATTGCGTACTCGGAACCATGGCCTTCATCGGGGGAATGACCCGCGTTACGAAAGATGCGCCTCCCTTCATGATTCTCGAAGGAAACCCCGTCAAATGCTGCGGGCCCAATTCAGTTGGCTTGCGCCGAAGCGGGTTGGATGAAGGCGCGCGCGGGCGCGTTAAGAAGCTGTACCGCATCATGTATCGATCCGAACTGAACACGACACAAGCGCTCGAAGAAATCGAGCGTTCCGTGGAAGACTGCGACGAACGCGACACCTTCGTACAGTTCGTTCGCAAGTCCGCCCGTGGGATATCCAAGTAGATCGGGTTGATGCCCAGTAGCGCGGATTGATGCCAAGATTGCCCCCCAAAAGGGACGGCATTGGAAAGTTGCTAACTTCTTTCGCCCGACCAGGCATCCTCCGATAACATCCCCCTTTATCCCTTCCCCTCGGCAGCGTTCTTGTTGACTGGACAAGCGAGAAGTATTCGAGTACCATTCGACGCGAGGTGCAGTATTCGTATTTTGGTACAAGCGATTCTACCTATTCGCTTATCTCCCTATGCCTTAGGCTCTCTCCGAGCCGGGCAATGGGTTGGGTCTGCCATCAAAGATACGGGCGTCTCACGATCTCACCAAATTTAGTTGAGGAGGCGCGACCTATGAATCTGAGAATCGTATCTGCATTAGTTACAACTTTCTTGCTGGGCTCGACCGCCCACGCAGCCATCCCACTAATGATCAACCATCAAGGTTTCGTCCGGGTAGACAGCGAACCCTTTACCGGCACGGGCCAGTTC
>JAPYPO010000318.1 GCA_029937645.1 Candidatus Hydrogenedentota bacterium | reverse complement strand
GCATTCGTGTGAGTGGAGCTGGTTGACAGCCGCGCGAAATCCAGGAAACGCCGGATTTCGCAACACCGTATCGTTTGATCAGGTCGTGGCCGATAAGCTCGGCTATGTGACCCGCTTTCCATCGATCCCTCTCGGAAGCCGGTCGCGAGAGAGCCAGTCATTCACAAGCAGCGGGGTTATGGTTCCGGCCGAAAATCGACCCGCGCAATTGTTTTCCCGATTGTTCCTGCAAGGAAACCCCCAAGAAGTTCTTCGGCAAAAACGGAATTTGAACGACGGACAGAGTATCCTCGATACGCTTCAGTCCCTCACCAAGACCCTTGAGCATCGTATAAGCTCGGGAGACAAAGCGCAATTGGAAGAGTATTTCGACTCTGTTCGCAAAACGGAGAATGATATTACCGAGGCGCAAGCATGGTCCGATAGGCCAAAGCCCACAGTCGATGCGGAGCCCCCGGAGGACATCCGGGACGGCTCGGATATTATCGGCAAGAGTCAACTGCTGATGGACATGATTCCCTTGATTGTTCAAACGGACTCGTCGCGCGTCGTCACATTGATGATCCACGACACCCACGGGACGGTGAAGGTCGAAGGCGTCACGGAAAACCATCACGACCTGTCTCACCACGGGAAGGACCCCGCTACGATCACGCAGCTAAGAAGAATCGAATCTAAGGTGGTCGGTTGCGTCGACAGCCTCCTGACGCAACTGAAAGCCAAGAACGAGGACGGCGGCAATCTGCTCGACAACACGATGGTCCTGTTCGGCAGCAACCTCGGCAACGCCAACTCCCACAATCCCGCCAACCTACCCATCATTTTTGCGGGCGGCGGATTCGATCACGGTCGTTTCATCGCTCACGACCAAAACAACAACGCCCCGCTGTGCAACTTGTTCGTCACCATGCTGAACAAGATGGGGGTCGAGACAGATTCCTTCGGTCAAAGCACCGGCGCGATGAGCTGGTAGCGAATACCGGTGAGTAGCACCCGGCTCTGACGATCCCGCGATTTTTTTTGACAGGATGACAGGATAAGACGGGATTGGGCTTCACCCAAGGGAACACATTAAACCTACGGGTGGCGACTTCAAACTCGTTTGAAGGTGTGAACTTACCAGCGCCCCAACCATCTCCAAATAAGGGGTGTTGCTCTGGTAATAGCGTTCCTGGGCCACCGCCGGACCGGAGTTTTCTTCTACGCTGAAAGCGTTAAATTCCTCAGCCCAGGGTCAGCGTGAAACGCGCCACCCTGGGTAGAGGAGAAGCAACAGCCCAACCCTGAATGGGTTGAACATATTTGTGTAACCCTTTCAGGGTAGAGATTTTTAATTTCCTTAACCCAGGGTACGCTTCGCGAACCCTAGGCTGAGGAATGGAACGCTTACAGCGTTCAAAATGCAAGAACCAACCCGTGCTGCCTTTCCCGGAAATCTGTGAAGAACCAATAGGTCTGAAGCTACGACCCAACAAATCGCGCCCTCAACAGGGGACTGGAGAATTTGTTCCCGCGATACCGAACGACTGTACCTTTACTCAAAGAAAAGCACGCGACCTTGCTGAGTATGGCCGCGTGCTTTCTTATTTGAACGGATGAATAGCGTCGCTACTTCGTGCCGACGGGATGGCTCTCCGGCAGCGCGGCTGCGATGGATTTCGCCTCGTCGGTCGTAAGGGGGTGGCCCCAGCCACTGGCGCTCGCCAAGTTTCCGTTGGCATCGGGCGCGACATCATAGACGATATTGTCGGTGCCATCAGGCCCTACGCCGCCGGGGATAGTATCCAGCCCTAATACGTGGCGCAGTTTCCAGGCGATGTTGTGATCGGCGGTCGATGCATCGCCGCTTACGCCTAAAGCGCCCAGAATTTTTCCATCCGCACCGTACACGGCAAGGCCGCCGCCGAACACGTTGACGCCGCCGATCTTTTTCCCAACCATGGGATCGCTTTGAGTTCCGTAGGCGGTCGAGGGTCCGGCATAAGCGACCTCGGTGTTCACCGGGTTGCTGGCCTGCAATCCGTACAGCGAGCCGCCAGGTTGCACGGCGGAGAAGAGTTGTGCGGTAGATAAGGCGAGCCCTGGAAGGCTAAATGAATTAGCTGTATTCGCCTTCTGGGCAGAAATGACACGGCTGCCGGGCCACTGATCACCCCGGTCCTCTCCACTAAAGGCTACGCCATGAACGAGACCATCGCGGTCCACAACGGTGGCCCACATTTGGAGGCCGAACCCGCCGTTCTCCTCTTTGACTACCGACTTGAGCGCCTCGGCAAGCTCGCTGTGACTGGGTAAACTTTCTGACTTACTCACGGGATATTCTCCTTCGTCGTTTATTTTCGACAGTCCTAAATTGATACGCAGGATAGGCAAGATCTAGCCTTGCCTATCCTGCGCAAACTCCTTGGACAACACCTTCATCCAGGAAATTTTTCGACCTTATGCCATCAGGCAACCATACCGTGTGGATCGATCACGAATTTCTTGGCGGCGCCGTGGTCGAAGTCGGTGTAGCCCTGCGGCGCAGCGTCGAGAGAAATTACCTCCACGTTGACAGCCTTGGCGATTTCGATTTTCTCATAAAGAATGGCTTGCATGAGCGCACGGTTGTACTTCATCACCGGACACTGCCCGGTCGCGAAGCAATGCGACTTGGCCCAGCCCAGGCCGATACGAATGCCTAGGTTTCCGACCTTGGCATTGTCATCGATGCCACCGGGATCGCCCGTCACATACAGACCCGGGATGCCAATCGCGCCGCCGGCCCGTGTAATTTCCATGACGGCATTGAGCACCGTTGCGGGTTGCTCATGACTGCAATCCGCGCCGTGCCCACGCGCCTCGAATCCTACACAATCGACCGCGGCGTCCACCTCAGGTTCACCCACAATCTGATCGATTTGACCGCCCAGATCGTCCGTTTTGGAAAGGTCAATCGTTTCACAGCCGAAGCTCCTCGCCTGAGCAAGACGCTCGGGAATCATATCGCCCACGATGACGCAGGCCGCACCCAAGAGATGGCAGGAGGCTGCGCAGGCAAGCCCTACCGGACCCGCGCCTGCGACATAGACGATAGAGCCCGGACCCACCCCCGCCGTCACGGCGCCGTGGTAGCCGGTGGGAAAGATATCCGAAAGTAGAGTCAGGTCTTTGATCTTGGCCAGCGCCTGGTCTCTGTCCGGAAACTTAAGGAGATTGAAATCGGCGTAGGGAACCATCACGTACTCGGCCTGGCCGCCTACCCAGCCGCCCATGTCGACGTAGCCGTAGGCAGCGCCCGGTCGGGCGGGGTTCACCTCAAGGCAAATTCCCGTTTTCCCTTCTTTACAGTTTCGACACCGGCCGCACGCGATATTGAAGGGGACCGACACGATATCGCCCACGCTGATAAACTCGACATCTGACCCGGCTTCGATCACTTCGCCGGTAATTTCATGTCCGAGAATCAAGCCCGATGGCGCGGTAGTCCTGCCTCGAACCATGTGCTGGTCGCTTCCACATATGTTCGTGGTGACGATCTTAAGAATTACACCGTGATTGCATTTTCTGGGTCCCAAGCTCAATGTGGGATAGTCGATCGACTGTAGCTCGACGACTCCCGTCTTAACATAGGCAACGCCTTTGTTTCCTGCCATCGTTCACCTCCTTATGGTTTATTCAATCCTCCAACGCTAACACCTTTGATCCGCGCTGTCAACCTCGATTTCAACGCAGGCTTTCCAAGGTTAGACTTAGGGGTGGTAGTTCCTGCAAAGGACGTCCGCACGGCCCATAATTGGCCTGGGCAGGCCCTGAAATTCGGGCATTGGCTTCAGGCGGTTCAGGAAGGGGGCCACGTGCTCAGGATGGCATTCGATCGTTCAAAAATGGGAAGGGAGATCAAGCGAGTGGCACCAAGCCTTTAGGGCTTCCAGGTCTTCCGCCATGGTTTGATCGTAGTGATCTTCCCAAAAGCTCCCCGGTATGTAGAGGTCTTCCAGATTGCCATTGAACATGCTGCTACACTGGCCCCGATGGCACCTAGTGCATTCATTGCGCTGTAGTTTTCCGACCGCAGGCTGGTAGAATTCATCGCCGACAACGAAGTACGGCGATGCGAGGGATCCAGTCATAGGAACGAGGGTTTCGCTTGGATTCTTGGGGTCCTTGACCTGGTCGATCCATGGCGTGTGGAGGAAAGGGTCGGCCATGTGGCAACTGACACAGTGGTCATCAGAAACCACCTGGGGCGTTTGCCAGGCATCGTCATATCCAGGATCACGGGGCCCCGGTATGAACCCGTAGGCGTTAACGCCCCCTTCTTTAATCGAGAAGAAACAAGTCGCGCCGGTCTCGCTGTTGTGCCCGATGACGCCGATGCCCCCGTCTCGACAAAACATCAAGAAAGAAACTTCGGGTCTCGGGTCCCCGTTTTCATGCATGCCCTCGACGCGGCCGACCCGATTACCGACTTGGCAAGGATCTCCAAAAATGGCTGGGTTGTCGCACCAATCCACATCTTCGGTGACTTGCACGCCGTTCTGTGTGATTGGAATCTCGATGCAGTCGAGGCAACTGAAGTGTGGGAGTGGGCCTAGCTCCGCTTCACATTCGTAGGCGTAGTAGAGAGCGGTACCCGGTTCTGCCGCGAGCGGCGCGGTGTGCTTTTCTTTCTGATCCGCCGTGGTTGAAGCGATAAAGAACGTGAAACCGAAGCCGAGGCCTATAGCCAAAAACGAAATAATCGATAATTTTCTTAACGATTCCATTTATTAGATCCCTAATCGTCAACGACTGGTGAAGGCGATAAACTTAAGTCTAGCACATATAGGCGCAAAGAACTTTCCTAAGCGAGAGCCTTGAAGTAAATTGCCGCAGTCGCCTACGCACCCGGTTTTCGCTTCTGATCTGACTCCAATTTCCTGGGCTGCAATCCCCGGAAATCCGTGAAGAATTAGTGCATTGGTTTATACCCGGATTTCCCATTTGGAAGAGTCATCTTGAGATCCGCCGGCA
>JAPYPO010000317.1 GCA_029937645.1 Candidatus Hydrogenedentota bacterium | reverse complement strand
GATATAGCCCAAGATGACCGACGCGCCGAAGATGGGATATCCCAAGCCGATAAGACGCATCAAGATTCGGTCCAACCGTTCCAGCGAAGGAATACGGTGGAAAAGCCCCGTCGTCTTCCGCTGCTTAAGGTGTCGGGCCTTGAATACATACACGACGCTCGTCAGACTCGCCACGAAAAAGAACGCGAAGCCAAGCGATACGAGGCCGACGTGGATCGTGAGCGGCACGCCCAACAATTCGCGCGGCGGCTCGTTCGCGAAAGCGGGCGCAACAGCCCCGCTGACGAGAGCGAGCAGGCCCAAGGCCGGTAGGTAGAAGCTGAGGAGAGGCCGCAGGTGTTCGCCGCGCTGCACGGTGAGCATGATCCCGGTCGCAAGAATCAGAAAGAGATTGAGCGAGTCGCTGATTCCAGTCAACGGAAGCAGACGCCATTGATACCAACGCGCAAAAAATGCGAGCAAGAGAAATATGTTTCCGAATCCGGCGAGCCGTTTACCGTAACCCAGATAGCGAGTATCGCTCCCGCGAATATACGCGATGGCAAGCGCGGAGGCGGCAAGGTAGGCCGCAACGGCGCTGTATAAAAGTAGGGCTGCAAATAAGGGCATGGGGGGCTTCCGGTGAATTTCGCACGCGGGCACGCTGTATCGCCCTATAGCATAACGAATGTTTCGTGTAAGTCTCCAGCCGACGATAGGGTGGAGAAGAGCGGCTACCGGTCTCGACGGTTATCCCCGACGGTCACGTCGAGCGTATGCATCCGTGTGCGCCGGGCGCGGCGTGGAGCTGCCTTCGGTCTCGTTGTCGCTGGCCTGCTTTCGACGCGGCGAACATCTCGGTTGGTCAACTGGATACCGTGATCCGCAAAACCGCCCGCATTGCCCTCGATACGCACCACCATACCTTCGTGGGGCGATGAAAAGGGCACCCGAAAGGATTCGTCCCGCATGAGTTGGATCGATACCTCAGTGCCGCTGGGTACGGATTCTATCAAACGAACCAACATGCCGAAGGGGCTTATATCTAAAACGACCCCTTCGATATCTTCGAAGCTGTCGTCCATCGCCTTGACGAGACAGGGGCGACACGTATCTGTGCGACTGCGCCCCCGCTTGCCACGATGCAGGGATAGCGAATCCTTCGTGAAGAACATCTCGTCGGCCATAGGGGGAAATCTCTCGCGGTCTACCTAAGATTCTCGCCACAATGGCGGGAAGTGTAAAGAGTATACCACAGCATCCAAATTCCGAAAAGAAAATCAGGTTATATTCGTTATTCGCAGTATCAAAAGACTTGGCCTGCCAACTCTCTGCTACCATGGCCCACGATATGGCTAACGCGTACAATACCGTCAAGGAAAGATTCTTCAGGGTGCTTATGATCCCGTCCCAAATCACTGCGAGGCGGATCCAGCCTCGCAAAAAGAATCGCCTCCTCGGCTTCCTTCTTCTTTCCTTCTCCCTATTGGGTTTTGCGGGCCCCGTTTCCAATGCCGGAGAGTGGCGTGTTACCGAACCTGCAAAGGCCGGCGAATCCCCGCAATGGTTCAACGCCCCGCTTCCATGGGCGCGCCCTCTGAGCGATGGGCGTATCGACGCGCTGCTCCTCGCGCCGTGGGATGCGCTTCGCGACGCAGTGGAACTTGAGACTCGGGTAGACCTTCGCCTTGCACGGGTCGGTTACCGCGAAGCGGGGACCACCGATACCTCCAGCGCAGAACTCCTCGACGGATTGCTCGACGAAGGGCCGGACGTCGTTATTCTAGGCAACATAGAATTCGAAACCCTCCCCTCCGATTTCCTCGAAAAAATTATTGCCCAGGTCAACGATGGTTTGGGGCTGGTTGTGTACCGATTTAACGGCGAGAAGCCTTCTGCGCTGGAGGCTCTCTTCGGCGCGGCGAAGCGACTGCAGGACAACGCGGAGATCATCCGTGGGCTGGGGTCGGGCTTCGTACCCGCATGGCGCGACGGCTTCGATTTTGCCAGCCTCTACGAATACGGCGAGGGCCGCGTGGCCGACATAGCCTACGAATCCAAGGCCCCGTTCATGCATGCCTTCGTTCCCGCGCCCGATGGCCCCGGCAACTACTCGGAGACACTCGCCTTCGAAGACCATATGTCGTTGGCGGCGCGCGCCGTGTTGTGGTCGGCCCATCGCAGCCGGGAGGCCCGAATCGCGAAGGCGACCGTCCAACTCCCCGCAGGCCCCCCTGAAGACGAAATCCCTCCCTTTCTTCCTCGAGAATACGTGAAAAGCCTGAGCGACGCCACCCTTCGCCAGGGCCTCATCCCCGTTCGTATCGAACTCGACGCGCCAGCGAAACGGACATACGATCTCGCGTATAGCCTCCGATTTCCCTCGCGCGCCTTGAGTTGGGAGCGGGCGGTCGAACGCTTTCCGAGGGGTCGGTCGAGCACACTCATCCACGTCCCCGTAGGGCAGGGGAGTTTTCTGGTCGATGTATGGCTGCGGGATAGCAAGGGAGTAGTCGATTGGTTTACGGCAGACACGACGTTGCCCGGCTGGCCGGAAATCTTTGATGTAAAGTTTTCCAAGCACAGCGTGCGCGAAAATGACGAGCTAACCATAACCTTGCAACTGCGCCCCCATTTTAACCGCCCACGCCAAAGCACGGTTCTGTTTCGCGCCATGGACGGGTGGGAACGCGTGGTTGCCGAACGCTATGTTCCCGTCGCCCCTGAGGCGGGTACCGTGACCGCGCTGCTCTCGTTCTCAGACCTCCTCTCACCGTTTTTGCGAATCGATGTATTCGCCGCCGACGTGCCGAGCGGTCAATTTGGTCCCTTTCAACTGCCGAAGTCGGGGCACGCGTTCATGGCGCTGCCGGTACATCTGAAGCCACGGAGGGCATTCCGCTTCGCAGCGGCGGGCACCGGAGCCTTCGAGCGGAATGCGCGTGGCCAGAATCTTGCCCTAGCGGAATTGGGTGTCGATACCGTCGCAGTGTCCAACGCATCCACGGCAGCCGTAGCGCCCGTAGCCGACAACCTACTCATCGCGCCGCGCGTAGCCGCATACGGCCACCCTAACCCCAACGACACCTACTGCCTAACCGACCCGGATTTCCTCGTGAACGAATTGGACCGCCTACACGATCTCGCCCTGTCTTACGGAGCGCTGGGCAGTACGATGTATACAATTGCTTCTCACGATGCTTCTCATGATGGCCCCGAGGATTCACGTGGGCACGTCTGCCGGTCGGAAACCTGCGCTCTCGGCCTGGAAGCGATGTTAAAGGATTCGTTTCCGTCCCTGGCCGAGCTTAACCAAAGTTGGGGAACGCGCTATGCGCGCTGGGATGCGGTCTTGCCCTCAGACGCCCTTCCTCACAAGGACGCGCCGGTATCTCAGTGGCTCGATTCCCAACTCTATAGGGACCGCGTACTCATGAACGCGCGCGCCAGGGCGATTGTGGTTATTCGCGCGGCCGATCCTGAGGC
Source organism: Candidatus Hydrogenedentota bacterium (assembly GCA_029937645.1). Lineage (GTDB taxonomy): Bacteria > Hydrogenedentota > Hydrogenedentia > Hydrogenedentales > JAPYPO01. The sequence continues at coordinate 1,538 of JAPYPO010000317.1, read as the reverse complement.
CAGCGTAGCGACCGTTATAGAGGATAGTACTCGGAGCGGGCCAGGGCCCGACTGGCGGCAGCTCGCGGCCCGCATGGATACGGTGGTCGCCCCTGATTCATCGGTGGCCATCGAGAAGTTGCGCAGCTACGCGTCAGGCGATACACGGACGTTGCTGGCCATAAACCCCGGTTCCAGGGAGCGAGCGGGACTGCCGTGGCGCGCCGTGCTGAATGGCTTCGACGGCATCTGGATCGCGGGTGCGGATTCGAGACCGCCATCCGTTTCGGTCGAAGACGCACTGACTCCAGACGGCCGTCCCCTGCCATGGATCGAGCGAATTGCGGCTGAAGTGCAGGACCTTCGCGCAGGCTACGACCACCTCTTCGCGAAGGCCACGCGGGAAGCGGCCAATATCGCTGTGTACGACAGCCGGGCCAGCCGTCACATCAACAGTCTGCGACCCATTGGCTTGGCTTCGAGCGACGACTCCGAAGCGGCGCTCGCCTCCGCCCTCAACGAACTGGGCTACCCATTCGATTTCGTGTCGAGCGAGGACGCGCTGGCAGGGGCGCTCGACAACTATAAGGCGGTCCTGTTGCCCATGCTGACCGCCCTCAGCGATTCGGAATTGGCCGTGTTGCGTAATTTCGCCGAGGCGGGCGGGTTGCTGGTCGCGGATCTGCGGCCTGGTTCCTACAACGAACACGGAGCGCTTCGCCCGAACGTGCCGCTGACAGCGATGTTCGCCCCCGAGGAATCAGAGAACAAAGAAGACCGAAAATCCGTCTGGACTGTTCAGCGTGAATCGGGCCTATTCAGCGCCTTACTAAACGAACCATTCCCCATCCTAGACCATGCAGACGAGTTGGTGAGTGAATTGGATCGAATGTTGGCGGAGAGTGGCGCGGTGAAAGTAGGGGACAACCTGCTGGTGGACGCGGAAGGGCTGCGTGGCGAACGCGCGGCCTACCGCTACAGTGAAGCACGGATACTGGCCTTCACGAATACGGACGATGGGGAATCGAAGGAAAGGCAATTTCGGGTACGCCCCACCAAGGAAATGTTCCCCTATGCATCGCGCCGCGGTGAGCTGTTGGATGGGGGCAAGCGGCACAAGTTTCGGCTCAGGCCGGGTGACGTCGAAGTGATCGCCTTTCTCCCCTACGAAGTGACCCGGATCTTGCTTGAGGTGCCCGAAACCATCCGGCGTGGACGGCACCTTCCAATCGGGATCGACGTGCGGACTCGCGATAAGCTGCCCGGTAACCACGTCGTGTATGTGACCCTCACCCCGCGCGCAGGCAAGCCGATTGCATACTACAGCCACTCCCTTGAGTGTGTAGCCGGACACGCAGTGACATCCATCCCCTTAGCCCTCAACGAAACACCCGGCGAATACACGGTCACCATCCGCGACACGCTAACCGGCTTCGTCGAAACGGCAACCGTCAACGTGGCCCCGTAGGGAATCGATAGAAATAACTCAACGTTACGCCACCGGCTGTGCCAGTGAAAATTCATCAGGCTCTGCCGTTCCGGCGTTCTCCTTCTTGAAC
>JAPYPO010000008.1 GCA_029937645.1 Candidatus Hydrogenedentota bacterium | reverse complement strand
CAATCTCATTGGCTCCGGTCGCCGACGGGTCCATATGGGTAATCTCGGTTAAGACATGACGGTAGATTCCCTATCCGGGAAAACAAGGCTACCGGGCGGAAAAACGCGACAGCTATTCAAGCTCAATTCCCTGCCGATTGAACCATTCACCGAGATCCTCTTGGCTGTCGGCGTCTTCCTCGTTGTCCTCCGCATCGGCGCCCAACTGCTCATCGTAGGCCTGTTCCAGTTCGCGGATTTGCCCTTCCAACTCAGGCTTTGAACGCACCAGCTTGTCGAGCCCTTCTCTGAATTCCGCGCTCAGTCGGCTCACGGTGTCGAAATTAATGTTCACTGCGCCCATGCCCACCAGCTTCTTGAGAACCGCCTCGATCGTAATCATGTTGCGTCCATGCACATAGGGAGGGATACCCGCCACGATCGTGGCCATCGGAATGCCCCGGTCCTGAGCGTGTTTCGCCAAGTAGCTGACAAAACTGGCGGGCCCCTCATAATTGGTTGCGCCCAGGCCGTTCCGGTCCGCAAGATCGCGCATGGCCTCGTCCGAAGTGGAGCTGTAAAAGATCGGCTCACGCGTATGCGGCACGATGGTCGCGACGCTACCGACGAAGGACATGAAGGACACGTCGAATTCCTCGACGACTTCGTAGATACACTCGGCGTACTCCTGCCAGCGCAGATTTGGCTCTTTTCCCTTGAACAGAATAAGGTTGTGGCTCTCGCTGTAGAAGAATGTGTTTTCCGGCTCCTCCAGCGACGTGATACGCCCATCCTCAATTTTCGCGTGCGGGCGAAAGAGGGCCGAAATCTCCATGGAACCGGGGAAGTTATAAATGTAAAAATCGCCGGGCGAGATTTCGCCAAGTTCGTGCGCGCCCACCTCCTCCGCGAGGAGTTCAATCGTCCCCGTTGACACCTCGGAGCCATCCATCCATCCCGAAAACCCCAGGACCATGTTGGGCCGTTGCAAATTCGGTCGATCGCGAATAGTGGTTTGCGTCACGCCAAGTACCTCAGTTGTTTGCACTGCCCAGAGAAAAATTCCGGAGCGCCTGGAGCCCCGCTAACCCGTAGGGTTTTTCAACCAACGTTAGTATACCTCATTTCTGTTGAGAGTCATCGCGGAAGTTGCGCCTAGCAATCTTAGGGAAAACGCGCGATGTGAGATAGAATCGCCCCCCCTGAGTGTGCGAAAATTTGCGCCATACCCTGTGGGCCACCAGTGCATGGACCAGATTTCTGCATTGGCAAGATTTCAGCGACTGAGCCCCGTCACCGGATTCGACGCAAACCCATGATGAGTCCCACTGCCAAGTTCGCCGCCTTCGCCACCCTCGTTCCCGCCATCACAGATATTCGATGGCGTCCCGGAATCGGCGATCCTACCGTGATGGGCTGGGTCACCGTGGCCGCATACTTGGTGGTCTGGTGGCTCTGCTGCCGGGCGTCCCTTGCCGGGGCCCGCATTCGCGAGGCGAAATCGTTGGGCGAGCACAAGCTCTACTGGCTCGTTCTCGCGGCCGTGTTTTTCGCCTTGGCCATCAACAAACAACTTGACCTGCAATCGCTCTTTACGGAGGTTGCGCGGGATGCCGTCCGAGCCATGGACCTGTACGAGAGCCGCCGCGCACTGCAACGCATTTTCATGTTATCCGTCTTGTGCGTCGGCGCAGCAAGCCTCGCGCTGTTGTTCTGGGTCACGCGCCGTTCGCCGCGGCATTACTTCCTGGCAAACGTGGGGCTGGTGTATATCCTGACTTTTATCGTGGTGAGGGGCACGTCATTCCATCGAGTGGATCAACTGCTACGCGTGACGGTGCTTGGGGTCAAGATGAATTGGTTCTTCGAGCTGGGCGGTATCGCCTGCGTTGGCATCGCAGCGCGAGCCGCCATGGGGCGGGCCAAAGCCTATAGGTGCAAACCGCCGGACGGGCCTAATTCGTCGCCTGCAAATAATCCCTGAGCGCGCGGTCCGATTCGCGGCGCAGGGCCTTGGTGCGCATGGCGCGAACTTCTTCAGTGACCTTGGCAATCTCTCTTCGGTCGGGGATCTTTCGGCGGTCAGTGGCCCACTCGCCATACAAGTCGCGATAAAACCCCGGTTTGTTCTCGATGTCAATAAGTTCGAAATCCATCGCAGCATCCCCGTCGCGTGCCTTAACCCTACTCTGAAGAGTATATCACATTTTTGACACAAGGAAATGTCAAACGTTTATTCGCGAGGGGTATCTCCATTAGAATAGGGCCGATTACACAAGTTAATTGGTACGGGAGACTTGCATGAAAAACGACAAAACAGTAAGAAAATTCGTGAGTTCCGGCGGTGTTACCGCCTACAAGCTGCCCGTAGAGGCCTTTGAAAACCACGTCACAAACTGCTATCTGGTGATGGACGACCCAATCACCCTCCTCGATACGGCGTCCGGACGGGATTCGGCGAACCAGGAACTTGTTGACTGCTTCTGCCGTATCCGTGAGGAATTCGGCGAGAAAGCCACGCTGAACGACGTGGGCCGACTCATCATCACCCATGGCCACGTCGATCATTTCGGCGGCGTCAACTTCGTTGCCGAAGAATCGGGCTGCGAGATCGGCATCCACGAACTGGATCTCAGCGTCGTCCAAAATTTCAAGGAACGCCTTCTCGTGACCTCGACGAACCTGCACTTCTTTCTCGACCGGTCCGGCCTTTCGGAAGATCGGGTCACCAAGCTGCTCAACATGAATAAGTGGTCCAAGGATTCCTTCAAGCCTCGGACCGTGGATTTTACCTTCGAAGAGGGCTGCGTCCAAGGCGGTCAGTTGATCGCGCACCACGCGCCAGGGCACTGCCCCGGCCAGGTCTGTCTCCAGCTCGACGACATCCTTTTCACAGCGGATCATGTGCTCTCACACATCACACCCAACCAGGCACCCGAGGCCATCACCCGCTACACGGGCCTGGGACACTACATGGAATCCCTCCGAAAAATACGTAAGGTCGAGGGCATACGCATCGGCCTAGGCGGCCACGAGGAAGATATGGAAGACGTGGCGTGGCGTATTGACGACACGCTAGAGTTCCACGAAGGGCGCCTGAAAAAAACCCTCGCCCTGCTCAACGAGCCGAGCACCGTCGCCGAAGTGTCCCTCGGCCTCTTCGGCCCGCGCGAGAAATACCACGTCCTCCTCGCGATGCTCGAGACCGGCGCACACATGGAATACCTATACGAGCGGGGGCAACTCGTCGTGACCAACTACGAAGATGTCGACAAAGAATTCAATCCGGTGCTCAAGTACCAGGCCGTCTAACCCGGTAGATAGTATTCGTTGCGGAAAGAGGTTTTCGGCGCGAAAAAGAATGCCTCCAACCGCAACCGCGATCAGAGGCATTCGAATCAAAAAAACGAGTCTGTCGGCTGCGCGTTATTCCGCAGCGTGTCGCTACGGGCTACTTCTCTGCGGCAACCAATTCCGTAAGTTCCGCGCGCAACCTGGGTTCAGTCGCTACCGGCGAGAAACCGACGTGCACGGACTCCACCATGCCGCTCTTGCCGATGATCACGGTCTGGGGAATGCTATCAGCCTGGTACATTTGCTGCACCGCTCCCGTAACATCTTTCGCAACGACGAGGTCGTCGAGACCCGAGCTTTTCAGGAAGGCAGCGATTTGCCCGTCGGTCTCTAGCAGGTTAACCGCGAACATCTTGACGCCCTGATCCGCAAAGTCTTTAGATACGTCGGCGATGACCGGCATCGCCTTACGACAGGGCCCGCACCAGGTCGCCCAAAAATCGAGAATATAGATCTCGTCGCTCTTCTTCTTGGCCAAATCCAATTCGCCGCCACCGTAGATGGCGATGGCGAATTCCGGCGCGGGTTTGCCTACCAACGGATGGGGAGGCTCGAAAACCCTCACAAGTCTCACGCCGTCGGGCGGTGAAAATTTCAGCGCATCACCCTGATCGGTCGCGACATTCCAGCGTGTAAATACCGCCTCTACCTCTATCGTAACTTTGGCGCCTTGGGCTTCAGCTTGTTGGATGAACGGGGTCATCTCCGGAGCAATGCGGCGAATCGTCGGCGTAGCGCCCGCATCGACCCACATCGTCCAGTTGTGGCCGTGATTGGACATGCTAAGCCGATGCGTCTTGCTACCCGAAACAGACTCTTCGCCCACGTACGACACGAGCGCGCCAGAGAATGGCTTCGCGGTAAGTAGCTCCGAAAGAATTGCGACGGTGCTGTTGACGGGGCCCCACCCGGAATCCGCGACAATTTGGGCCGCGCTCCTGGACTGGGGTTCGACGGTGTACTGACGAAATTCTGGGATATATGTGGTCAGGTGGCCGGGATCCAGAAACGTGAATATCTCAAGGTCTTCGTTCTTGAGGTGCACGGATGCCGTATCGGGGCCGCTGTAGACAACTTGGAAGAGACTATCCATCGCCAAAGGCTCGCCATCGACCGTGGCCACAAAGCGCAACTGCGAATCGAAAGAAAAGCCTCCGCCATCCAGCAGATAGGCAACAAGCCCCTCCAGTATCTCTTGGCCCTTTTCATCTGGTTCCGCGCTAAAAGCGGGCGAAGCCACACCCCCAACAGCCAACAATACAGCCGTGGCCGTGTTCAACAGTAATCTGGATTTCATAATTCGGTCCTTTTTGAAACTTAAACAAGGCGTCCGCTATCATTTAAGTCTGCTATCGTTCAAAATGTGGAGTCAAGAGGCGCCTGCCATCCAAGCGGCACCCATGAACTATGCCAAAATCGCGTCGCACTATCAACACCCGCTAGGGTAAACTTTGTTCCGGAGCGGTTTCCTGGATGCAAACGGGGAGCGGGAGGCGCTGCCCTGTTATGGGTACCGTGAAGGCCTGTTTGACTCAATCCTCGAATTTCGCTATGATCAGGCCCGTGAACGATGGATTGCGCTTTAGATCGCGTTATCCGAACCCCGCCTCACGAGTGCCAACCGTTTTTATCTATTGCCGTTGGCAGTTGATTTTACCAATTCGAAGGAGAGCATTGTGAAGAGGACATTTCAGCCCTCAGTCATTAAGCGCAAGCGGACGCATGGTTTCCGCGCGCGCATGGCAACGGTGGGAGGCCGGAACGTTATCCGCCGCCGCCGCCAAAAGGGCCGCAAACGCCTGTCGGCGTAACGCTAACAATCGCGGGTCATCCTGTGAAGATGGCCCGTTTTCACTTAACGGGTTTGCGTGAGCAACCTATGACACAGATTCAAGGTGGTGAGCCTGAAGTGCCGGGCACGGAATCGTTTCCAAAGCAGGAACGCGTTACCCAACGTCGCGAGTATTTGTATGTGTACCGCAACGCGAAAAAGACGGTTGGGCCTGCGTTTATCTGCTACGTGCTTCGGCGGCAAGGACTAGGGCGGAAGTTTGGAATGGCCGTCTCGAAAAAGGTCGGCGGGGCCGTGGTGCGAAACCGCGTGAAGCGGTATCTTCGCGAAATTTACCGAGCCCACCGAACTCGTCTGGTAGACGATGTGACTATCGTGATGAATGCGCGGCCTGCGGCCGCATCACTCGGCTACCACGAGTGCGAGAAAGCCATTGGACAGCTCTTCCGAAGGGGAGATGTGCTGAGTGAGTAAGGTATTGATAGCGTTCGTACGCGTATATCAAGTCACCCTTTCGCCGCTCCTCGGTGCCAACTGCCGCTTCAGCCCGTCCTGCTCGCAATACGCCATCGACGCTATCGGCAAACACGGGTGCCTCAAAGGCACTTGGTTGGCCGGGTGCCGCTTGTTGCGGTGCCAGCCCTTCGTTCCCGGAGGGTACGACCCGGTTCCTTAATTCGCCGGGCGCGTCACGGTGTAGGCTCATCCACCGTCTTGGGAGCCCAAGATGTGGGATGAAGAACAAGATAAAGAAGTAATGCGCAATCAGATGCGCGCCATCGTCGTGATGGGCGTGCTCGTCTTTGCGTGGTTCTATTTCTTTCCGGTCCCGACGGTGGTCCAGCCACCGCCGGTCGATACGGCAGGAGACCCCGCGCCCTTCAACCAGGCCGGCACCCCTCCGTTTACCGACGGTACCGCCGCTCCGATCCGCGATCTTCCGCCCGAGAGCCTTCCCACACCGGGAAGCCTCACCCTACCGCCGGTCGCGGATGACCTCAATTCCGAGTTCGATTATGTGACGATTCACGACGAACTGATGGTGCTGACCTTCACCAAGATTGGCGCGAGGCTTAAAAAAGCCGAACTTCGGCTTGGGGAAGACGGCAAGGATTCCATCCAGGTGGTCCCCTCACCCCTCGCCGGTGTGGCGGACACACAAACCGAGTATCCCTTCGGCCTCAATTTCAGCGACCCTCAGATTCAAAACGTGCTCGACATTCGGCGCTTCGAGGCGGAAGTTGATTCGGATAACCAGGGTGTTACGTTTACCTTGGAAGTTCCCGGGGAATTTACCCTGCGCAAGACCTTCTCGCTGACAGGCAACCCTCACGTCGTTCGCGCCGGTATCGAATACGAAAATCATGCCACCACTCCGCGCGTCATCGGCCGAGATGAAACGCCCGCCTACATTCTCAATTGGGCGCCAAACCTTATCACGGACGAAGAATCCTTCCGCCCCATGACGCAGTTTATCTGGCGATCGGAAGTGGACGGCGTGATCCAGAACGAAACCATGCTGCCCACCGACATCGCCATCGGCGCGCAAGAGCTCGTCCCCCGGGTGCGCTGGGTCGGGTACAAAACAAAATATTTCATGGTCGCCATGAAACCCGAAGGAGACGTGGAAACCACCGCCGACGCGTGGCTCCAGGGCAGCGAAAATCGCTTCCAACTCGGCTTGGCCTCGCCTCGTTTTGAAGTCGGCCCTGGCGAGAAGCACGAAGACATATTTGAACTCTATATCGGCCCGATGGAGTTGTCAAACCTCGACGCCGCGTGGCCCTCCCTTTCCTCCTCGCTGACGTTTTTCACCATGTTCGATTGGATGGATTCCTTCGCGAAGATGCTCCTGGGCCTCATGCACTGGTTCCACGATCACACCATCGCGAACTGGGGCATCGCGATCATTCTGATGACGGTCCTCGTCCGCATGGTTATGCTTCCCCTGACGATCAAGAGCACGCGCAGCATGAAAAAAATGCAGGCGCTCGCCCCCGAGATGGAAGTATTGCGGGAAAAATACAAAGAGGATCAGCAAGAGCTCAGTCGCAAGACGATGGAGATGTACCGCGAGCGCGGGGTCAATCCCATGGGCGGCTGTTTTCCCATGCTGATACAGATGCCCGTCTTCATCGCCCTGTACCGAATGCTTTGGAACGCCTACGAAATGCGTGGCGCACCCTTCATGTGGGTTGAAGACCTGTCCAAGCCCGACCACTTTTTGGAAATGTCTTTCATGGCAAATGTGCCTCTGGTTGGCCAGCACCTCGCCTACCTCAACATCCTGCCGATACTCATGGGGGTGGCCATGGTCCTTAATATGAAGATCATGCCGCAGGCTGGGATGCAGAATCCGCAGCAAAAGATGATCATGAATATCATGCCCGTCATGTTTGCCGTCTTCTGCTATCCCCTGGCTGCGGGCCTCAACCTATATGTATTAACCAGCACGATCCTCGGCATGGCGCAGCAAGCGCTCGTGCGGGGCGTGACGCCCGAGGTAACGGTGGAAACCATCGAGAAAGAGAAAAAGGCGAAGACCAAGGCTAAGCCAAAGAAACGCGGTAATTTCTACGACAACGCCATGGCGAAAAAGAAGGAAATGGAAAAAGAAGCCAAACGCGCTAAGAAACAACAATTGGCTGATAAACGAGACCAGAGTAACGGCGGCACAAAGGATAAGAAGAGCAATAAGGGAAAGAACAAACAATCTGCGAAGCACGGCAAGAAGAACCAGAAGTAGTTGGGCATTCGCCCATTCCGTTCCGGCGCCAGAGCGCCCGCGGAACGCCGCTTCGCATAACCTGCCGGCCAGTGCCGGCGACGAACCGAAAGTACGGGAGCACCTATAGATATGAGAACAGCCGATGGAGCAGCAAAGACCAGGGAGAACGCCATCCAAGGCGCGCTTCGTGAACTAGACCTGGAACTCTCCGACATTGAAAAGATCGAGATTTTAGACGAAGGCAGCCGAGGGATCTTAGGCTTCGGCGCGCGCGACGTGAAGGTTCGCCTTCACGCGGAGGATCTGCCCGAGGAACGGCCCCGCCGAGGTGATCGCTCCAAGCGAGGTGATCGCGGGCCGCGCCGAGAGGGACGCGGACGCGACGGAAAAGGCCCGCGCAAGGACGGAAGCCAGAAAGGCGATCGGTCTGCCCGGAGTGAACGCGACGGGGGTCAGAAAGGTGATCGGCCTTCCCGGAATGAGCGCGACGGGAATCGCAAAGGCGGCCAATCGAATCGCAAAGACCGGCAAGGACCCCGCAAAGAACGTCAGGCCCGGGGAGAGGGAAACGGAAGCCAAGAACAAAACGCGCCCGAGCAGAAGCAAGCGGCCCGAGATGACTCCAAACCTTCTGAATCCCGTGGCCGCGGGAACCGTTCCAATCAACGTGACGACAAGCAGCCGAAAAAGGGGCGCGCCCCGTACAAGGTCGATGTCTCGACCGAGGCGAAGAAGGAACGCTCCGAAGGTTCGGGCGGGGGCTCTTCGTCGAGACGCGGCCGCGAAGACAGGCAGGAACGCGATGCGCGGCCCAAACGCCAACCCCGTCGGGAGCGTCCCGAACGCAAACGAGAACGCCCGCCATTGGATGCCGAGACCGCCAAGACCATGGGCAACGCGGCTGCCGCGCTGTTACAGGAAGTGATTGCGAAAATGGGTATGGAGTCCACCGTGTCGAGCGAAGTCGGAACGGACGGCGACATTCTGCTCAACGTGGAGTCCAAGGACTCCGCGATTCTCATCGGCCGCAAGGGCCGCAACTTGAGCGCGATGCAATTTCTGCTAAACCGCATGACCGGCAATACCGAAGAAGGCGAGAATTTCGACCGCATCGTTGTGGATGTGGAGGGATACCTGGCCCGCCGCCGGACCAGCCTTGAAGAAATGGCCCTCGGGCTCGCTCAGAAGGCCAAGGATACAGGGCGGAGCATGCGCGTCAAGCCACTCAACCCTCAAGAACGCCGCATCATACACTTGACCCTGGAGAACGACACCGAACTCCGGACCTTCAGCCTGGGCAGTTCCTTGCATCGCCGAGTCGTCATCGTCCCGAACAACGCCGAAGACAATGGCAGGGGCAATGACTGGGACGCGGCGGAAGATGTCGATTTCGATGCAGAGGTGACGGAAAGCCTCTCCAGTGAACAGGACGATTCCTGATGACACGATAGCGGCGATTTCCACCCCGCCCGGGCAAAGCGGTATCGGTATCGTTCGCCTCAGCGGGCCTGCTTCGATCACGATCGTCGCGTCCGTCTTTGTGTCGTCGAGTGACCGCGATGTCCGGACGGATGAACGCCAGGTCTTTCATGGTGAGATCCGCGCAAACGGCAATGCGGTCGATGAAGTTCTCCTGATCGTGATGCGCGCGCCGCACAGTTATACCCGCGAAGACGTCGTCGAGATAAATTGCCACGGTGGCCCAGGGCCGCTCAATGCGGTACTCCAGCTCGTGTTGGAACAGGGCGCGCACCTCGCCGAAGCAGGCGAGTTTACGAAACGGGCCTTTCTCAACGGGCGCATCGACTTGGTGCAGGCGGAAGCCGTTATCGACCGCATCCAAGCCCAGACGCGCGCGGGCCTTCACGCCGCTGCCGCCGCGGCAAATGGGGCGTTAAGCCGAGCCATCCATTCCATCGCCGATACCCTCGTTCATGCCAAGAGCCTTGTCGAAGCGGAAGTCGACTTCGTTGAACAGGACATGCCCGCGCTTGTCACGCCCAAATTGAAAGAGCAACTCGAGGGGACGCAGCGCGAGATCGAGCGGCTTCTTGACACGGCCGCCGCAGGGAAACTGTATCGCGAAGGCACGGCCGTCGCGATCGCAGGGCGTCCGAATGTCGGCAAGTCTAGCCTGTTCAACGCGCTGCTGCGCGACGCCCGCGCCATCGTGACCCAACATGCGGGCACGACTCGCTCCGTGTTGCGAGAAGTCATCAACACCGGCGTAATTCCCGTCCGCTTGACCGATACCGCGGGGCTTCGTCCGACCGAAGACGAAGTCGAACGGCTCGGCGTCGAGGCCGCGCGCGAGGCCCTGAGCCAATCGGCGCTCATCCTGTTCGTCGTCGATTCCTCCGTAGCCTTGGATGCGCTGGACCACGACCTGGCCACGGAGCTGGCCCGCCTCGATGTGCCGATGCTTCTCGTGTGCAACAAATCCGACTTGCCAGAGGCTGCGAATCCCGACGAACTTAAGATCGCCTTCGCGGCCAACGTCCAGGTATCCGCAACGGGAGGCGACGGCCTCGATTCCTTGGAAGATACCCTGGCAGAACTCTTAACCGGAGGCGTAAACATCGCCCCCGAACAGGGCCTCATCACACGCATCCATCAAGAGGAAAGTCTGCGGCGTTCACACGAAGCGCTGAGCCGGCTTCTCGAAAACTACGGCGCGTCCCCAGAGTTTCTAGCCCTCGACCTGGACGAGGCAATCCGCGCGCTGGGTGAGATAACCGGCGAGACAACACCCGACGACATCCTAGATCGGATATTTGCGTCGTTTTGCATCGGCAAGTGAAGGAGCGGGGAACAAAAAAAGTTATTGAGCGGTGAGCAAAAAAAGAGAGGCCCAGGATTGGGGTCAATCCGGGGCCTCCGCGGAAGGAGAAACGCCACCTAAGTGACGTTGACCAACTTCATTTTACCATGGATTCCGAATATCGCAAATCAATAATAGTAATAAAAAGCCTTTTGTGCGAATATAAACTTTGCCAAGATAAGGGGTTAGCCACCGTCAAATTCGTGCGAAATATTTCTTGATTCGTACCCGTTGGACCTGGTTTCCTACTGAAAGCCACTATGGATTTCGCTGTAGAATCAATAGATCCGGGGTCATCCGCACGGGCCGCCCGTCTTGTGCTGCCTCATGGCGAGATAGAAACGCCCGTGTTCATGCCAGTCGGAACCCAGGGTACCGTTAAAGCCATGACACGGGAAGACTTGCAGGCTATTGGGGCGAAGATTATCCTCGGCAACGCCTACCACCTCTATCTCCGGCCGGGGGTCGATGTCATCGCCGCGGCCGGGGGGCTGCACAAATTTATGGCTTGGGAGGGATGCCTCCTTACCGATTCCGGGGGCTTTCAGGTGTTCAGCCTGAGCGGGCTGAATAAAGTGACCCCAGAGGGGGTAACATTTCAAAGCCATCTCGATGGATCACGCCATACGCTGACACCCGAGAGCGCTATCGACATCCAAACCCAGATCGGCGCGGATATTATAATGTGTTTCGATGAATGCACCTCGTTTCCCGTGGCGCGGAAAACTGCCGAGTCGTCGATGGACATGACCCTCGACTGGGCTCGGCGTTGCAAGACGCAGTGGGAACACGGAGATACCGAGCGGAGTAGCCTCTTTGGAATCGTACAAGGCAGCGTATACGAAGATCTGCGCATCCGCAGCGTGGAAGGCACGGTAGACATCGGGTTCCCAGGCTACGCCATCGGCGGGGTGAGCGTGGGAGAGGGCAAAGAGGATATGCTCCGTGCGGTGGAATGGTGCGCGCCCCGGCTCCCCGCAGACAAGCCTCGCTATCTTATGGGGGTCGGGCCCCCGGAAGACTTGCTGGAAGCCATCGAGCGCGGTGTGGACATGTTCGACTGCGTCATGCCCACCCGCAATGCGCGAAACGGAACACTATTCACGTCGGTGGGCAAAGTGAATATTAAGAACAGCCGTTTTAAGGGCGATTTCGGCCCGCTCGACCCGGCCTGCGAATGCCCCGTCTGCCGCACTTATACGAGGTCCTATTTGAGCCATCTCTTTCGCGCGCAGGAGATCCTGTCGTTGCGGCTCAATACTTTACACAACCTATATTTTATGGTAAACTTGGCGGCTGATTGCCGGACGGCAATTCGCGATAATCGCTTCGCGGAGTTCAAGCGATGCTTTCTCGATTCCTACAACAACGGCGATGCGAACTCTTAGCGTCGCCCTATATCAAGAAGGAGAGTGACACGTGTTGATGAGGTCCTGGGCCTTCTTGCAAAGCGTGACCGCGCAAACGCCGGCAGCGACTTCTGAGGGGGCGTCTCCTGGCGGTCTAAACCCGCTGTTTTTCCTGGTAATCATGTTCGGCGTGATGTATTTCTTTCTCATCCGCCCGCAGCAGACTAAGGATAGGAAACGCCGCGCGATGCTGTCGGCCTTATCCAAGGGCGACCATGTGATCACCAATGGGGGTATGTGCGGCACGATCGTGGGGTTAAACGATAAAACGGTCGTGTTGAAGGTGAGCGACAACCCTTTGACGAAGATCGAATTCGTCCGAGGCGCTGTTTCTCAAGTCACGGTCGAAGAATCCAGCTAATTCCCTGCTGATTTGGATGCGATTGAACCGGCCTGAAACAAAGAACCAAATCGGTTCACAAAAATCCAAGCAGTTCACAAAAAACCCCTTAAGGTGTTAAACGCACCTTTTCTGTGGAGCGAATCATGAAAACACATACGTACCGCACACTGTTTATCGTCACGGCCCTCGCGTTTGCAACCATGTACATTTATCCGACCGTAGGGTGGATGACCCTCTCGGACGAAACGCGCCAGGAGCGATTGGACACATGGGAACAAGAGGATCTGGCGGCCTCGGACTCGGGTCTGTTTGGCGGCATGACCAAAGCCGTGAAGCGCTGGTCACAGTTCAACCGCGATTGGGTGATCAATCTGGGCCTGGACCTTCAAGGCGGCGTCCATATGGTCGTCGAATTCGATCCCAACGATCTCGATGGGCTTGAGGAACGAGAGCTGCAGGAGCAGGATATTCAGGCAATGGTGCTCCAGCGCATCCGCAATCGCGTAGACGAGTTTGAAGCCAAAGAGCCTATCATCCAGGCCCTGGGCACCAATCAAATCCAAATCATGTTGCCGGGCGAAAAGAATGTGAAGCGCGCCCAAGAGCTGATCATGAAGACGGCCTTCCTGACCTTTCATCTAGCGAGCGGTGTCAACGGTTCCTTTGACGAAAAGGAGCAAGCCATTCGGGACGTGCATAAGCACTTCGAGGCGAAGGGTCAAAACTTTGCGCAGAACCTGCTCGAGATCGCTCGTGGCGTGTACCGGGTGCCTGCGGAAAATTTCAAACGCGTGAGCATCATGGTCGAAGAGGCCAACGGGGTCGAAGGCCTGCTGCCTGAGAATAGAATGTTTGCCTTCAGCACCCCACCCGCTCCCGGCGGCGGCGACCAGAGTTATCAGTTGTACCTCATCGAAAACGATCCTGCGATGAACGGTGAAGACCTGACGAGCGCGGTCGCCCGGCCCGACGACCGAAACCCCGGCCGCTGGAAAATCCTCTTCGAGTTCGGCGCCGACGGCGTGGCCAATTTCGCAGATCTAACGGACACGAACCGAGGCCGCGAAATGGCCATCGTGCTGGACGGTCGCGTGGTATCGGCTCCCACGATCAACGAGCGGATTGTGGGATCGGGAGAAATCACGGGGCAGTTCACAGCCGACGAAGCGAAAGACCTGTCAATCGCGCTCAATTCCGGCTCCATGCCGGTGCCGATTAAGGAAGCTTACTCCGGCGTGGTCGATGCCAGCCTCGGCGCGGATTCGGTTCAGAAAGGCGTGTTCTCGGCCATCTCAGGTCTGCTTTTGGTCATGGTGTTCATGCTGATTTATTACCGGGCGGCCGGCATTATCGCGATTATCGCTCTCACGGCCAACGCGCTGCTCGTTGTGGGTGCCCTGGCGTATTTCAACGCCACGCTGACGCTTCCGGGCATCGCGGGCTTGATTCTTACCATCGGTATGGCGGTGGACGCGAACGTCCTGATTTTCGAACGCATCCGGGAGGAGCTTCGCAACGGCAAGTCATTGCTCTCGTCGATTGAGGGCGGGTACGCCCGCGCCACAATTACTATCTTGGATGCGAACGTGACGACGCTTATCGCGGCGCTGGTATTGACCCAGTTCGGTACGGGCCCGGTTCAAGGATTCGCCGTTACGCTGAGCATCGGCGTTTGCGCGAGTGTATTTGCGGCGCTGATTGTGACGCGCTCGGTCTTAGATTTTGTGGTGGAACGCAAGATCATCAGCGAACTGTCCATGATGAGTATTCTCAAGGCGAAGCCCGACTACAAGTTCATCGAGAAGCGGAAGGTGGCCTTCACGGTGAGCGCAGCCGTTATCGTGGTAGGAATGGCCATGTTCGGTTTCCGGGCCGGGGACATGTTCGGCGTCGATTTTAAGAACGGCACGAATATGCGCATTGCCATCGCCTCCGATGCCGGCGTGGCCGAGCGTGATGTGCGTGACCGGCTCACGGACTCGGGATTTCCCTCGGCTGTTGTCCAAGCCTACACGGGCACCGATTTAAGCGTCCCGAATCAATTTCTCATCCGTATCGGCGACGACGCCGATGGCGAAGCGCAGCCCGAGAGTACGGAGGCTTTACCCGGAGGCACCGTGGACACGGTGTCGAACCGCGTACAACTTGCCTTGGCCGATCTCGGGTCGGGTAGCGATATCAACGACCAAGTCCGACTATTGAGTGTGCAGACCGTCGGGCCTGCTGTCGGGAAGCGCCTGCGCGGCGATTCGTACATGGCGATCTCGTGGGCTCTTGTCTTCATCATCTTCTACCTTTGGTTCCGTTTCGAGCTGAAATTTGCCGTCGGCGCCGCCGTAGCCTTGGTTCACGACGTGTTGGTGACGATCGGTGTATTCGCCGTCTTCGGGAGGGAAATATCGATCCCGGTTGTGGCAGCCTTGCTCACCATCATCGGGTATTCACTGAATGATACGATCGTCGTGTTCGACCGACTACGCGAGGACTTAAAGCTTGAGCGCGGCCAGGGAACGAAGCGCGAGTCTATCATCGATCTCGCTGTCAACCATACCTTGAGCCGCACCATTCTGACTTCGTTGACGACGTTGTTTGTGGTGGTCGTGCTGTTTGTCTTCGGCGGCGGCGATATCAATGACTTCGCCTTCGCGCTCATCATCGGAATCATCGTGGGTACCTACTCCTCCATATTCGTGGCGAGCCCCGCAGTCCTCATCTACGAGGACATTCAAGAGTGGTGGCAGGCACGGCGGCATTCCTCCGGCCCCGGCGGTCCTGGAAAGTCGGGCGGCTCATCGAAGAGGAAGAAGAAAAAGGCCCGTAACGCCGACGAAGCTACGGCGTAAAATTTGCAGCACGACCCCTTATTCTGAGAAGTACACATGACGGCCCCAAGGCATTTGATGTCTCGGGGTCGTCGTTTTGTTGGAGCCGGCGTAATTTCCGGGTTAACCGATGCAATTTTCGGGTTAATTCGAAGGCGTCGAATGGGCGGTAGCGTCGATATGGGTCTGAATGTAGCTGCGCAGTACAGTCTTCAATTCTTCGACCACGGCAGCCTGATCGTCACCGCCGTGAATGACCGAATGATCTAGAAGTACTTGGCTGATTTCAAAGATGACCCGCGCAACAATTCTCCGGCGGTCGTCCGTCAACCCCGAAAAGTTGCGCGCGAGGAATTCGACCAAGAGCTCATCCACGAAAATCTGGCTGTAATTCGTGTCCGCATAGCGGAGTTCCGGCGTGATTTGAACGGCCACCCACACCGCCAGAAAGGCCGGTTCCGACCTCCACACATCGGCCAAGGTATCGATCACGCCGTCCAGCACGTCTTCCCACGGACGCTGCGGAGCCTTCGAAGCGAGCTGGCCCTCGAGTATCGCGCGAATGCGATCCATGTAACGGACCGCGAGCGCATGGAAGATGGCGTTGCGATTCGGGAAGAATTGGTAAATCGATCCGACGGGTACCTGCGCGCGTTTGGCGATGTGATTCGTCTTGACGCCGCCGTAGCCTTCTTCGATGAGGAGTTGCGCTGCCGCGTCGAGAATGCGGCGCACCCGTTCGCGGCTTCGCGCCTGCACGGGCACACGGCGCGGCTCGTATCTCCCCGCCATACCGGTTTTCTCGGAGTCCGAAGCCATGCGTCGTGGATGTCTACTCCGCTAAATTCGGGGTGGAATTGGCGCCGAGAATGCCTCTACATTCCGGCACCCTCGCTGTGTTCATTGTACCCAGGCATGGATAATGGTACAAGCTGAAAGTAGACAAATCACGCCATCGGGGTCTGCTCGGCGTGCGGGCGCGCCAAGTAGTCGCACCCAGTATTTGCGCCCAGTATTCTTGCCCGTTTATGGTTGATGTGGTAGATTGCTCTGGTCGGCGGGAACGAGGTGAACCTTCTTGCGGGAGTCTCGTTATTCTATCTTGACGAGGCGTGGCCTGATTGCTGGAGAAATCCGATAGCCTTCTTAATGTCCAACGGCAAGACCTTTCCTCTACGCGCCCTCCTGAATTTTCGGATCAAGGATAAATCATGGCTGCGTTTCTTCAGCAACTCGATTCGCCATTCGTATGTCTGACCCGCAAGCAAAGCTAACCGTCATCGTCCCTTGCCTCAACGAGGCGGCACGTATTGGCGATACGCTCGACGCGCTGAAAACGTACTTCGACGCGCAAGACTACGAAGCGGAAATCATCGTGATTGACGACGGCAGCAGCGATGAGACGGATCGGGTAACGCGGGAGGTCTGCCCCTCTGCGAAATTAATTTCGTATGAAATTAACCGAGGAAAAGGCTATGCCGCCAAGCGCGGGATCAACGAGGCCGGGGGCGCGTATTGGCTCGTCTACGACGCGGACGGATCGACCCCCATTTCCGAATTGGAAAAGGTGTGGCCGGAATTCGATCGTGGGGCCGCGGTGGTTATCGGATCGCGGGCGCTGCCGGAGTCAAAGGTCGAGGCCCATCAACCCTGGTATCGCGAGAATATGGGGCGCATCTACAACCTGCTCTTGCGTGGCCTGGGGCTCACGTCATTTTCCGATACCCAGTGCGGCTTCAAAGTGTTCGACGCGAAGCAATGCGGCCATTTGTTCGAGCATCAACGCTGCGATGGGTTTGGCGCGGATTGCGAACTGCTCTACCTAGCCGAGAAGGCTGGCCTTCGTGTTTGCCAAGTGCCCGTGCGCTGGCTCAATTCGCCCGACTCACGAGTCCACGCGATTTGGCATTCCCTTGAGATGCTCGGGGAAATTGTAGGCGTGCGTTGGCGGGCTACCTTCGGTGGCTACGGCTGAGCGACAAGCCGCTGCGTTACCTTCGTCCATCCATAAACGCATCCCAAAGCCCCTTCTCGATGTATGCGCTCCTTAGTACTGCCGGTCGGAGTCCGTGCATCTCGTGGGTGTACCGCTCGTCCAGAATCTCAGCAAGATCGTCGTGCAGCGTGGGGGAAGCGACAATCAGGGGCGCGCTCAGGCCCTCCGGAATGGCATCCCAGTAGCCGACGCGCGTGAACCTGCGCAGATACCAGGGCAAGGGCCAGTAATCGTGGTCGGGTTGTATGACGGCGATTTCCATGCGGGTTTCGTCGGGGTGAACCGCCGCCAAATCGTTCGCGCGTTCGACCAGGCGTATGAAGGCTACCGAGGTGTGTCCGTAGACGTAGGGGTTGACGGGGTCAGCGAATTTTTCGAAGTTCGCCCGATAAGCCTGGGCTCCCAGATGGAGGCACCCCGCGGCGAGAACGGTCGCCATGGTCGCCCGAAGCCAGGGGCGCGCCGAGCCGTTGATAAGCTGCGCTGCGGCCCACCCGCCGAGTAAGGCCATGGCCCACTTCATGCTCAACGCGGTCCACGGGGTCTTGTAGGGAATCATGGAGTAGATCACCGTCGTGGATAACATGTAGACCGCCAAGAATCTCGAGATGATCGCCTGGCGATCGCGCCAGGCAAGGACACAGCCAGCCAGCGCAAGCGCCAAAATCAACCCTTCGCTCCACCACGATCCGGGCCCGCGTTGGGTGAAGATGATGCTCTGCAAGTAATAGTGCCACGGCTTGTCGTGCATTCCCGCGCCGTCGGCCCGCTGGAGATAGTTCGCGTACGTCAAGAGGGAATCGAGGGGGCCTCGCGCATGGGTGAAAAAGGAGGAAAAAAACATGATAGACACCACGAGCGCAACGCCAGACGCCGCCATCATGTGCCGAATGTACCGGGGTGTGATGCTTCCTACTTCCGTTCTCCGGCTCCAGAATACGCAGAGTCCTGCCACGCCCATACAGGCGAAGGCGATACTGCACGTTTCCTTCGTGGCGTGCATGAGTCCGGCACACGCGCCCATCGCGATAGCCCACCACAGGGATGGCGAGCGGAGGTAGCGGGCCGCGCATACGATAACCGCCGCTGTAAAAAAAACAAAAAGCATTTCTTGGATAAAGTAGCGGCTGTAAAAAGCGAACGAGGGCGATACCGCTAAGAGAAGCGAAGCCGCAACCGCGCCGCCGTTTCCAATTTCACGCCGAAGACCCCATGGCAAAAGAAGCAGGGCAAGGCCGAAAAAAACGGGGACGATGCGGTAGGTGAATTCCGTAGTATCTGTAAAACGGTCGTGGCCTGAGAGAAACGCGGAGAGGGCCGCTAGGTAGTAGAGCGTGGGGCCGTGGTGTTCCAGGGGATCGTAGGCGTACGTCCCTGTGTCGTAGAGGTGCCCTGCCTTGACGGCCTGATTGGCCTCGTCGCCGTGCATGGGCCGAAGGTCGAGGCGCGGGACGCGCAACGCCACACCAATTGCCAGCGTGAGTGCGATGACGCCCGCGAAAAAAAAGGGCCGCCGCGTCCATTTCCTCAGGGGAAACTCAGCGGCGGCCGCAGTCATCGGCTTGCTCTATTCCGCAGGCTTTCCGAATACTTCCAACTCGACGTAGTGGTTGAGTTCGTCGCTCGTATTGCCAACCGAGTACAGGCGCACGAATTGCCCCTTGACACCTTTCATGTCGACGAGCTTACCGCGGTAGTCCTCGACGTATTCCTTGTCCGATCCTACGCCCAGTCCGGCGGAATTGTCGTGGTCGTTGTTGAAAACAAACTGAACGTCTTTCGTGAATTCCGCGTCGCTCGCCACTTGCACAGCCGTCTCAAAGTAGACGCGTTCCTCCGCGTGGTAATGCCACAGCAAAAAGGCGTAGAGGTGGTGGGGTGCGCCGAGGTCGACCTGAACCCACTGATGACCGTTTGCCAGCCCAAGAACCTGCTTCGGTCGGTAGCCCTTGTCTCCGTCCACCAAGAGGCCTAACGCCCCAAGCTCCGGGTCCGCGTCGCTGCTCGACACGGCCTTGCCCAGGGCAACATTGGTCGTTCCTTTCGGGGCCATAAAAGGCGGGCGCGGTTTGTAGTTCGGCTTTTCGAGATTGGGCCCGAAATAGTCCAGCGGCGTGCCGCCAAAATACGGCTGCGGAAGCTCGATTTTAATCGCTTCCTTATCTTGCGCCGCCGCGGGAGCGCTCAAACCGGCCCCCAAAACAAGGACGACGCCTGCAATAAGCGCGGTGGCGCAAGCGTGGTGGCGGATCAATAGAAAAGGGTGGCTCATGGATGGTTCTCCTTGTGAACCGCAATGCTGTGACATACGAATGAAGAGCATCGCGGGGATTCCAGGGAAATGCTGTAGAGTACGCTTTGATCATACCACAGAGCGGTAAAGCCGTTCCCAAACCGCGACAGCGATGGGTCTGCGCTTCGGGGATAGAACCCAATATCTGGCGAATCCTGTTATCCTGTCGAAATTGGAAACAAGGACGCGGCAGAGCCTTTAGAGCATCTTAACTAACTATGAATACGCATCTACTTGTTGCGGCGTCGGTTGGCGGCGTCACAAGACCTCGACATAGCGCTGCTATGTCCGCGGTCTTGTTCCTTGCCAGCCTTGTCCTCACCGGCGTATCTCCGCATCCATAATTAGTTAAAATGCTCTAGCTCAACAAAGAGTTGAATTAATGATAGGTCGATACTACAAGAATCTATGGCAACAAATACCTCCCGTAGGGCGGGCGATGTTTCCATGGGATGTTCTACGCGGTTTTTCGCACGGGGCGGTAAGCGCGGTTCCGGTGACCTTCGCCCTGTATGTAGCTATCGAGTTCTTCGACGCCACAGCCCTACAAAAATCCGCCATTGCCGCCGCCAACTTCTTTGGGCTGTTGTGCTCTCTTCCCTACGCGGCGTGGTCGCCCGTGATCAAAAGAAGGCCCCTACGCTGTTTCTTCCCCCTATTGGCCGCCTCCGCCGGACTCCTAAGCGCAGCCTGGGCTCACTCGACGTTGGTGTACACGCTTTCCGTGGTCGCGTTCGGCCTCTTCTTCAACCTCTCGATTCCGGTGCTAACGGCTATCTACCGTGACAACTACGCGGGAGCCATCCGGGGGCGCGTATTCGGAATCACGATGAGCGTCGCGGTAATGTCGGGGATCGTGACGCAATATGTGGGCGGGCAAGTGTTGGACCAGTCGGTCGAGTGGTACCGGTACGTATTCTCCGTCCTGGCCTGTTTGGTGGCTCTCGGGGCCTTCGCCATCGTGCGCATGCCCTCGAATCACTCAGGCAATGATCTGCTCGGCAACCCTCTCTCCTATCTCGGATTGCTTCGAAAGCACGCCATGTTTCGCTACGTCTTGATCGCGTGGTTCCTGTTCGGCGCGGCCAATTTCGCATTGATGCCTCAGCGAATCGAATACCTCACGCAGCCGGAATACGGATTGGAATACAACGCCGCGCTCGTCTTTCTCGTGGTAGGGGTTTCGGTGGAAGGCGCTCGTTTGCTTGCGATTCAGGTTTGGGCCTATCTCTTCGACCATTTCAATTTCATAAAGTTGCGCATCTTTATCACCAGTTTTATCCTGGCATTTCTGCTTATATTCTTTCACGCGAAATCTCTACCCATGTTGATCCTGGGCGCGGCCTGCCAGGGCTGCGCATTTGGCGGAGGCATAATCGCGTGGACGTTGTGGGTGACCAAGTTTGCGCCCAAGGAACAGACCACGCAGTTCATGGCGATTCACACGTTCGCCACAGGCGTGCGCGGCACCATCGCTCCGCTGGTCGGATATGCCTTGGTGGGGTCGTTCGGGATCCACACGGCCGTCTGGTTTTCCGTAAGTCTGATAGTAGTTTCCATAGCCATGTTGTGGCGAATCGCCGATCAACCGATCCACATAGCCGGAGAACCCTCAGAATAGTTGCGAAGGCCTAATCGGCTGCGTATTCACCAGACATTGCCTCGCGCGAATAGGCTCAAGCTGCAATTCGCCACCATTTTTCGGTATTCTTCACTTAACCGTTCTTCACCTAACCGTTCTTCACTTAACTTGAGAGAGTTTGACCATGACCAGTCAATTCCCAGAATCCGTTACCATCCTCGATGACACCATGCGCGAAGGCCTACAGATCGAAAGTGCGGACATCCCCGTCTCCGAAAAGTTGCGCTTGCTGGATGCGCTCGGAGAGACCGGGGCGAAAGTTATTTCCATCGGATCCTTTGCCCACCCCAAGTGGACGCCCCAGATGGCCTGCATCGATGAGATCGCCGAAAAATTTGTGCCCAAGCCGGGGATAACGTACACGGCAATCGCCTTCAACAAGAAGGGCATGGAGCGGGCCGAAAAGTATTATCCCAAAATAAACCTGCGGATACGGCGCGTCGAGGCCTTTGTTGAATTGTGCGACTCCTTCGCGCGGCGCAACTATAACCGCACCCAAAAGGAGCAGCTGGACGGCATGGGCGGGACCATCGAGCGGGCGCGCGAAGCCGGAGAAGAATACGGGGCCATCGCCATAGGCAACCCCTTTGGATCGAATTTTGAGGGCCCATTTTCTCTCGAACAGCGCATGGAATTGCTAACCCTGATGGTGGACAAATGGCGGGATGGTGGATTCGAGGTCAACCGCTGCACCTTGCTCGATGCCATGGGCTGGACGAATCCCCGCGATGTCGAGGAAACGATCCTCGCCGTCAAAGAAAAATGGCCAGGGATAACGGAGTTTCGTTGCCATCTGCACAATACCCGAGGCTCAGGCATCGCGAGTTACTATGAGGCCTTGCGGCTCGGCGTTCGCGAATTCGACACCAGCCTCGGCGGCATGGGCGGTTGCCCCTACTGCGGTAACGGCCGCGCCGCCGGCCATGTGCCCACGGAAGATTTCGTCAATTTATGCCATGAACTGGGAATTGAGACGGGCTACAACTTGGATAAATTGATTGAAGCCGCGGCGATTGCCGAAGAAGTCGTGGGCCATCCGCTGTGGGGCCATGTTTCCAAATCCGGGGCACGGCCAACCGGCGATACGCTGTACCCGATCAATATGCCCTTTGTGGAATCCCTCGAAGAGGCGGCTCACTTTCGCAAAGGGCCTAGCGTCTACGAAGGCCAACTGAGCCCCTGGAAATCGGGCGACGCGCTCTCCCGATAGCCCCACCCCCCCTTGAGGACTGTGGGATCGGCGCGAATCGGCTTCGCCCGCATCGGTGATCAGAATGTTGGCTACACAAAAAAGGGCTTGCATCGGCCTGGCGTCAAGCATACGATTGTTGTTTGGAATTGGAATGCCCATTACGTTGGAAGAGTGAAGCACCGGTAGGTTTACGGACAATTCGGCCACACGCGAATCCGGTGGCCAGGGAGAACGACGATGAGAGAATTAGTGGATCGGTTCATGGAGAACGGCCTGACCCGCCGTGAGTTTGTCCAGGCGTTGACCGCCTTGGGGGTGAGCGCCGCGGGCGTCACCTCCACCGTGAAATCGGCGGAGGCAGCTATCAGCGGCAGCATCCCGGGCGCTCTTGCTACCGGTCGTAAGGTTTCCGGCACCGGCGGCGACCTGATGGTCGAGCAGATGAAGGCCGCCGGCGTGAAGTACCTGTTCACCAATCCGGGCTCCTTTGAAGTCGGTTTCTTTGACGCCTTCCTCGACCAACCCTGCCAGCTTATCATGGGGATGCACGAAGGCATCGTCATCTCGATGGCCGATGGCTACCACAAGGTCACCAAAGATCCGGCCTTCGTCAACGTCCATGTGATCGCGGGCACGGCTCAGTCCGCCGGCCAGTTGTATAACTCAAGCCGCGACGGCTCGGCCCTGGTGGTTACCGCAGGCCTGCTGGACAACGAGCGCGGCGACGACAACATGATTCTTGCTCCGCGCCCCGGATTCGACCAGAAAGATGTCTGCCGCCAGTTCACGAAAATTTCTTGGGAATGCCATGACGCCGGAGGCCTTCCGACCATGATGCGCCGCGCCTTCAAGATGGCGACGACCGATCCGGGCGGGCCAGTTTATCTAGCCATCCCGAATCACGTTTTGGAGAAGAAAAACGTATCGGGCACGGTGTACGACCGCGAGGCGTTCATGATTTCGGGCGACATTCCGCCGGATAAGAGCGACATCGACGCGGTGGCGAGGCTGCTGCTCGACGCGAAGTCCCCCGCCCTGTTTGTCGGCGACGAAGTTGCGAAGGCGAACGCGCAACCGGAAGCCTTCGAGCTGGCGGAATTGTTGCGCTTGCCCGTGGGCGATGGCGGCTTGGTGGCCTACCGCCCCTTCCCAACGCAACACACGCTGTATAGAGGCGGCTATTCAACCCGGGGCAAGGATGTCATCATCCAGGCCGGCGTTACGGATATGGGCATGGGTGCGGCGTCCAACGACGCGAAAGTCATCTGCATCGGCCTCAACACGAACGCCATGGGCAGCGTGCAACCTTTCGATTTGGCCATCGTCGCGAACGTAAAACTCGCGCTGCGGGCCCTCATCGATTCCGTCAAGGCGCAAGCCACGGCGGAACGCATCAAGAAAATCGTCGCCGACCGCACGAAACCGGCCATGCGCAAACGCGAAATCGAAAAGGGCAATCTGGGCATGGCGCCCATGCATCCAGATGAGTTGGCGTGGACGCTTGAGCAGGAACTAGACGACAACGCTATTCTCGTCAGCGAAAATCTCAGCGGGAAGAACGGCTTCTACAATCTCGGATTCCGCGACGACGAGAAGACCTGGATCGGGACCTCCGGCGCGGGCCTTGGCTGGGGCATCGGTGCCTCCACAGGCGCCAAAATCGCCGCGCCCGACCGCCAGGTCGTCTGCAACATCGGCGATGGCGCGCTCATGTACAGCGCGGCCGGCTTCTGGAGCCAGGCCCGCTACGGCGTACCGGTTCTCACGGTCGTCTGCAACAACGAGAACTACCAGACGGTTCGGAACGCCTACGCGCGGTACAACGGCAAGATGAAAGAATCGAATCAATTCACAGGCATGCATCTAGGTAACCCGTCTATCGACTTCGCGCAACTCGCCAAAAGCCAAGGCTGCGAAGGTATCACGGTCGATAGTTCCGCCGACCTGAAGAAAGCCATTCGCCGTGGCATCGACGCGACCCGGGAAGGCACACCCTGCCTCATCAACGCTCGGGTCCGCTGCCTGGGTGACGGAGGCGACTCAACGTGGCACCAGGCCTTCAATCTCGCAGAGACGCGGAAGCGGAAGGTGTAGACTCAAAGAACAGGAATACGCTAGATTGATATCGGGCGGGCCGGATGACTTCCGACCCGCCCGGTTTGTTTGTTCAACCTAAGGGTATAGACAGGTTGGGAAGCGCAACATCCCCCTTGCCCCCCCGTTCTCAGATTGTTCATCACCTCACATCGAACACAGCGCCCACGAATCAGCTCTGATCCTCTATTTCTTCAGGCGGTCTAGGAGAGGCCCTGCAAATTCGAAGAGGATCCCATCAGGTCCTTCTACAAACATAATCGTCGCCAACGTGCCCAGGGCGAAAGGCTCGGTATGAATTTTTCCGCCGCGTTCGAGGATAGTCTTTCGGACCGCATCTACATCTGGGACGAGGTGTTGCACGAGCGCCATGCCCACGATATCCCAAGGGCTGCCCACATGGATAGGCAGGTCATCGCCGAAGGACCAGAATTTGAGGGTCGTGTTGCCGACGGTATAGCTGTACTTCATCACACCGCCTCCGATGGGTTCTTCGCCGGCGTATTCGTAGCCCATGATGTCGCGCATGAAGGTATTCATTGCTTCCGTATCGCCGACGGTCAAGCCGATTTGGCACCGGTCGAAGGTAGACTCTGGACGGCCTTCGGCGATAAAGACCACTTCTATTTGATTGCCGTCGTGATCAAAGGCCATGCCGTATTCGAAACCGGTGCCTTTCGTAAATGTCGGCGTGTCGTATCCGTGTTTCTTGAGACCGGACATTACGCTGACTTTCCTCTCCATCGGCAACAGGAGGGCCAAAAGACGAATTCCGCGAGCAGCCCGTGCTCCGCCCTTGAGTCCGGGAAGCTCATTCGGGCTGTATAGAAATTTTATCTGCGTCCCGCCGCCCATGTAGCGAATCATGCTGCGTCCATCTGGGAAAGGGATATCGGCGATACGTTCCAAGCCGAGAATTTCGCCGTAGAATTCGTGTGTTTTCTCTACACTGGTCGCGGAAAACACGATATTCAGATTTGGCGATTGCATCCCGAAGGGAAGGTCTGCGGTCTGGGCGGTACCTGTTAGCGAGAATGTGACCATGCAAATGGCGGCTAACACGGTGAGTTTCTTTTGACGCATGACGAAGTTCCCTTTCAGTTGAGATACACGCATAGTGAAATTGTTGGTCCCATCGCTTGCTCGAAAGGGGGCTGGGGAGGGGGATGTAAGCGGTGAGGGCCTCTCGCCTCAGTTCATATCTTCAGGAATTTCGATCGTCGGGAGGCTGTGGCTTGCGAAATCGATGAGGGGCATGCTGCGCGCGTATCCGCAACTGAGGCACTCCGCCCGGAGGGCTTCGTTAAGGGCGTTGCATGCCTTGCATTCCCAGGCATTTGTGCCAATGTTCGAGCGGAACTTCGTCGGCGCCGGACGGTTCTTAGTGGCGGGAGCTTCTTCAGCCGCTTTCGGAAGGCCGTTCTCGATGTAGTCAAGAAATTGGCGTTTCGTGGTAAACCACTCGCCCGCTATCTGACGACCGGGAAAGCTACCGTCCTCCAGCATGGCTCGAACCTTGGCAGCATCGAAGCCGAGGATATCGGCTATATCTTCAACCGTAAGTATTTCTTTGTCAATCATTTACGGACACCTCCCTCTATGCGGGGATGCTTCGTACCAATATACCTACGGAAGCATACCACAAAATATCGAGTTTGGTAAGGCCCAAAACACCATCCGGAGTCCCCCCCGGATTCATAATTAGTTAAGATGCGCTGGGTGTAGGCACATCTGGGTCCAGAAGCCCGTCTTCCTTGAAACTTTTCCACACTTCCTCCGGGATGGGCGTATTGAGGTGGCGGCTGTTTTCCGCCGCCTCATGCGCCGTCTTCGCGCCGGGGATGACCGCAGCCATCGTCGGATGAGCCAACGGAAACTGGAGGGCCGCCGCGGCGAGTGGGACGCCGTTGCGTTTACAGATGGCATCCATCTTCTGGGCGCGATCCATGATTTCCTCCGATGGGGGACCATACATATAGGTCGCCCCGGCCTCGCGGGGCACGACGAGCAAGCCGCTGGCATAGGGAGAGGCCCCGATGGCCCCTATGCCTCTCTCCTCGCACAGCGGAAGAATTCTTCGGAATGCGCGGGTCTCAAGCAACGTGTACCCGCCGGCAACGACGAAGAAATCCAGGTCGGTCGCATCGGCGATCCGTTCGACCAAGTCTTCGTGCGCCCCGCCAATCCAACTGTCGGCGTTTTTGTGTTCGAGGTTGCAGCCGCATCCGATGGCGGCAATCGCGTCGGACGAGCGGAGATCCCGAAGGGCGGTGGCCCCACCTCCGCCGTCCGCGGAGAGTTCCCTCAGGTGGTGCTCTATCTGCTCCTTCGAGTGGTAGCCGTAATCCATGTCGTGGATCGTAAGACTGTCTACCGAGGACAAGCCCAGCCGCTGCAACGAATCCGCGTGCTGGCGCAGGATCGCGTCGTGCGTGTAGTCAAAGGCGATTCGAAATCCGCTTAGCGGGTCGCGCGCTGTTCGGGGGCCTCCGCCCGGCGTCAATGTCTTCTTGTCGGCATCAATCACGGGCTCCGCGACCAGCGTCTTGCCTACCTTCGTATTGACGCGGTATTCATCCCTGGAAATTGCGATTCCGGATTCTGCCAGGCCACTCAGCGCCAAGCCCAGCCGACGCTCGGAGCGGCCGATCCCGTAAAGGGGGGCCGTGTCATAGAAGCGCACGCCGTTATCCCAGGCGGAGGCCACGGTCTTGAGGCTGTCCTCCACGGTGACCGACGGGTTGCCGAGTGGCGCGGCACCAAACCCGAGGGGCGAAAGGTGCAGACTGCTCTTGCCAACCTTGCGTGGCGTACTTACATCCATGGGACACCTGCCTTTGCTCGTGAGGGTTGATTTTCTGTGAAGACCTGGCGCGTTGGCCGTTTCAGACGCCGGTGGGCTACTGCTAGCGTTTTCGCGCTGCCTTTCTACCGAGCAGACCGGAGAGCCCCCTCTTTGGTAGCGTTGCGCCGTCTAGGGTCGCGCCTTCAAGATCGGCGCCGGTAAGATTCGCCGACTTAAGGTTTGCGTTG
This sequence comes from Candidatus Hydrogenedentota bacterium, assembly GCA_029937645.1. Classification (GTDB taxonomy): domain Bacteria; phylum Hydrogenedentota; class Hydrogenedentia; order Hydrogenedentales; genus JAPYPO01. Next base: position 2,904 of record JAPYPO010000008.1, on the reverse strand, counting down.
CTGAGGTCGGCGTTGGTGAACACAGCGTTCGTAAAGTTGATGTCGCGGAGATCAAGGTTCCGGAGCTGGGCGCCGCGGAGATCGGCCTCTGCAAAATTCGCGCCCTGAAGCGCAGCCCCTTCGAGGCATGCGCCACGTAAGTTGGCGTTTCGAAAGTTCATTTCGCGCAGGTCAGTGTTCCTGAAATTCACGCCACTCAGGTCCGTCCCCGAAAGGTCCGCGCCGCGGAGTGGGACGCTGCGCAAGTCGAGCTTACTGAGATCCGCCCCGCGCAGATCGGCGAATTCAAGGCTCGCCCCTTCGAGATGGGCCTGCGAGAGCCGGGCACCGCGCAGGTTTGCCCCGGAAAGGTTGGCTTTGCGCAGCCGCGCGCCATGAAAGACTACATCGGCAAGATTGGCACCGCTAAGATTGACCGTATCCAGATCGATATTGAGCATGGCGACGGAGCGAAGATCCTGATCGTGAAGACTGAGCCCGTGCATGGGGTACTTCGCGCGCCAGCTATTCCAAACCCCGACTCCGTGACGCAGGACTGTGACCGGACTTTCGAGAATGGCTCCGTTATTTTTCGCCCAAACGCGGAATTTGTTTTCGGCTATCACCGTCCCGGTTAGGTTGGCGTGTTGAAAAATGGAGGTTTCCCACCCCGTGGCGTCAGAGAGGTTCGCAGCGACGAGGTTTGCCCCAAGAAAGCTCGCCTTGGCAATCTCCACGCCAGCTAGATTCGCGGCGAGAAGATTGGCCTTCTCGAATGTCGCTTCGGTCAGTACAGCGCCCTGAAGATTCGCGCCAATCAATTGGGCTTCGTTGAAGGCAGCCTTCTCGAGGCAGGCTGATGAAAAATCGGCGTCGCGAAGGTTGCAGCCTCTTATCCGCGCGCCGCTGAGGTTTGCCTTCGCGAAGTTGCAGCCCTGCAGATCCACCTTGTCCAGATTCGATCCGCGTAAGTCGCTATTCGTGAACGAGGCCCCTTCGAGGATTGCGGACTGAAAATCGATATCCCTGAGATTGGTTGCGTCGAAGTGTGCGCCGCCTAACTTGCTGGTGTTTACATTGGCGCTGCTCATATCGGCCCCGGCGAAATTAGCGCGGGTCGCGTCGGCCCCGACGAATATAGCCTCGCGGAGATCGGCATCACGAAAATCCGATTCGAATATGTAGGCCTGGCGCAGCTCGGCATAATGCATTTGGGCGCCCCGGAAGGACATGTTGCTCATGAGCGCGCCAGAAAAATTCGCCCCTTCCAAATTCGCGTCGCTGAAATCGAGTCCCGCGAGGTGCGCGTTGCGGAGGTCCACGCCATCGAGCTTCGTGTGGGTTAAGTTCGCGCGCCGAAGATCGGCATAGGGCAGACTGGCGTTGCTCAGGATAGCCTCGCTGAGATCAGTCTCCAGGAGCGACGCATCCGTGAGAATCGCGTTCGTCAGATTCGCGCCGCTCAAATTCGATCGAGCGAATTTGGCGCGGACGAGGTTTGCTTCCTCCAGATTGACGCCGCGAAGGTCGACCTCCTCCAGGTTGGCTTCCGAGAGGTCAACCTTGATGTAGCTGCTGGGACCCCGCCATGAATTCCATTCATGGGTTCCCTGGCGAATCATTCTAAGACACTCTTGGTTAGCCATCATCTCCCCTTTATGCTAGGCTCTATCATACATTTCGCAGCATCGCCAGATAAAGTCCGCAACTAGGCTGAGTATACCGGGTAAAGGGAGGGGATTTGAACGAAAAAGTCGAGGAGCTTCAGAACGTCTTGGCGCACGCGCGTCAGCAAGTCGGGAAAGTCATCGTCGGGCAACAGCAAGCCATCGATTCGTCGTTGATCGCGATTTTTTCTGGGGGGCATGTGCTGATCGAAGGCGTGCCGGGCGTCGCGAAAACCTTGCTCGTGCGTACCCTGGCCCAGTTGCTGGGGTGCGAATTTCAACGTATTCAGTTCACGTCCGATGTGGCGCCTTCGGATATTGTCGGATCGAAGGTTTTTAACCCCCAGACGAACGAGTTCGTGTTGGTGAAGGGGCCCGTATTCACGACCTTTCTGATGGGCGATGAGCTGAATCGTGCGCCGGCGCGGACGCAATCCGCGATGCTGCAAGCCATGCAGGAACGGCAAGTGACCATCGACAAAGAAACCTTTCGGCTGTCTCCCAATTTCACGGTCTTTGCGACCCAAAACCCGACGGAGTACGAGGGTACATTTTTGTTGCCGGAGCCGCAGAAGGATCGTTTCATGTTGAGAATCACCATGGGGCATCCGACCGAGGACGAAGAAGTTATACTCGGCGAGCGCACCCTTACGCCTGAAGCACCGGAGCGCGTCCTGGAGGCGGGCTCGATTCGGGCGATATTGAGCTCCGACCGACTCGCGCTGATGCGGGCGACTCTGGAAGACATTACGGTGACGCAAGCGATGGTGCGCTACGTCGTAAATATTACGCAACGCACGAGAAACCACAGCGCCATCAAACTGGGAGCCGGCCCGCGCTCGACACAGGCGTTGCTCCTGTCAAGCCGGGTGCACGCGGCTTTTAGTGGCCGCGATTCCGTGAGCTCCGATGACGTGAATGCGATGGCGCTCGCGTGCCTCGAACATCGGCTGATATTACAGCCCACCTTTGTCGAGGAGGGCCTGACCCCGGCGGAGGCCGTGCGGCACATTCTTCAAAGCGTCAAGCCGCCGCAGTGAACGGTTTTTTGCCACAGAGGACACAGAGAGCACAGAGGGAAGATTGCCCGTCTGTCCTTCTTACTGAATCCCATTGCTAGTGTTGCGAGAACAGAACCACAAATGGACACGAATACACACGAATGATCTCACCATTCGTGTGTATTCGTGTCCATTCGTGGTTCAAACCGAGATTACCCATATGGACCCGTCGGCGACCGGAGCCAATGAGATTGAAG
>JAPYPO010000316.1 GCA_029937645.1 Candidatus Hydrogenedentota bacterium | reverse complement strand
GCAGCCGGAAAGTCATTGCATGTCGCATGACCGCCGAGGGCGGCGGTCCCACATTTATGCACTTGACTGAAAAACAGCCATGGGATCACGAGAGTTTCCTAGGAGTATGCGCCCCACCGGTGAGAGGTCTTCCCCGAGGGCGGGCGCTTTTTATGGAGAAAGACTTCCTCGCGCTACTCGAAATCAAACCCTATCGGTTTTAGCTGTTCCATTAACTGCGCGACACCCGCCCGGATAAACTTCAGGTCGTGCCCGAAATAGAGAAACTTGGCGCCCATGTCGACGAAGTACCGCGCTTCCTCTGGGCTCTTGCACACCGTGGCGAAGACCTTTCCCGCCGCGACGGTATCCTTGCACACTTGGGTGGCCGCTTCGCGCACCCGCTCGGGCTTGTCGAGCGCGTTGTCGAGCAAGGCGTAGTCTGATGGGCCAAAAAAGAGCATATCCACTCCTTCAACAGACGCGATCTCTCCCGCCTTCTTTGCGGCCGAAGGCGATTCAATTTGCATAGCGAGGAAGGTCTCTTCATTCGCATGTCTCGTATAAGGTCCGAGCGCGTTAAAAGCGTAGGGGTTATCCGGATTCGACATATCCGCTCCCCGCTCACCGAGCGGCGCGAATTTTGCCCATCGCACCACCTCTTTCGCCTCGACCGCGTCGTCGCATCGTGGATACATAATCCCTTGAGCGCCCGCTTCCAGCATCCGCCCCATACGCATGAATTCGCCTTTGCCGGGCCGCGCCATGATATCGGCCTTGCCCACGCGGGCCGCGCGCATCATCTGGTTGGCCGTCTCGACGCTCGTTGCATGGTGTTCCATGTCAATCCAAATGCAGTGGGCGCCCATCAGGCTGACCATTTCGGCGACGCTTGGGTCCGTGAGGGAACAATGCACGCAATGGACCGGTTTCCCGGCGGCCCACGCGGCTTTTACTCGGCTCTTGCGCATGTTTTTCGATCTCCTTCGTTTTCCTGAGGGTGGCCAACGCGGTGATCGCACCGGGCTGACTTTTGAGTATGAACCGCACCGAGCATCCCTTCAAGAGATCCGCCGTGTTTCATCAGGTCCAAAGGCGCTCTAATAGCTGTTCAAGGCGCTGGAGCTTGTATGCAAAATCTCCAAGATAAGATCGCCGTATCCTTCCGTCTTCACATACGCGAAGCCCGGAGACGAAGCGATAACTTCAGCGCCCTCCACCGCTACCAAATGCTCTACGTCGGCTTCCGGTGTATCCGAAAGAATGCAGACATGATGGATGCCATCGCCGTGTTTCTCGAGGTGATCGGACCAATGAGATTTCGATTCCTTCCGAGGCTCCAGCAACTCGAACTGTGTCCCCCCCACTCGAACCCAGGCCATTTTCGCCATAGGTCCTTGGGCGGGCTCAATGGTTCGCCACGGACCCAGCCCGAACAATTTCGACCATAGTTCGATAACCGCGTCGCGATCCTCGACAACGAAGCCAATATGGTCGAACGATTCAATTTCGACGAATCCTTTGGCGGCTTCCACGCTCCGAACCTTGTTGCCAAGGGCCATGACAAACGCAGCCCCAAGAAGCGCGCCGATTGCCAAGGCACACACGATCTTCAAATTACCTCTCGGCACAATCATTTAATTCTCCGGATCGATTCGATAGAGGTGCGTCTTGGTCCTCAGAATAAGTGACGAACCCACCATCGCGGGCGACGCCATAAATCCTTCGTCGAGCCGGTTCTCTGCTAAGATTTCCGCAGTGCGACCGGCCTTCATGACGGTCGTCATGCCGGTTGCGCTTGGAAAATAAAGGCGGCCTGCGGCGTAGAGCGGCGACGCGACAAAGTTGCCGCCCAGCCGCTCGGTCCAGACTTCCTCCCCGGTCGCGCTGTCCAAACAGGTAACCGTGCCGCCCTTGTTGTTTACGAGATAGAGAAGTCCGTCCACCAACAGAGGCGACGTCATGCTTGGCAGGGTCTTCGCGTCATTGCGCCACGCGACATGAGAGTCCGTCACGTCGCCTTCGCCGTCCACGCGAATCGCCAACAACTCCGTGGGCGCATAACCGGTGGTGACGTAGACCACGCCGTCGCGAAAGACCGGGCGGGCTTGAGGCGTGAAACCGCCGTTGCTCGCCTTCCAAATTTCCTTGCCGGTGCGGGGATCATGGGCGTAGGTAGTGTACGATCCGCAGTTGATCATCAAGGGCGATCCGTTGGACTCGACTATCAGCGGCGTGGAAAAGGCTTTCCGAAAATCGCCGTTGCGTTTCGGCTTGCCTTCTTCGTCCAGGTCTTGCCATTCCGTCGTACGGTCGGTGCGCCATACCGTCTCGCCGGTGTCCTTGTTTAGCGCGGTTAAGTACTGCACGTCAATGCCGTCAAACGAAAGAATCAGCAGATCCTCGAAGAGAACTGGGGAAGATCCTGGGCCGCGAAAGTGGAGGCACTCGAGGTCTTCTCTCCTCCACAGCACCTCTTTGGTATTCGCATCCAGGCACGCCGTACCGTAGCTGCCAAAATGTACGTACACTCGATCCGCTTCCACGATCGGCGAAGGCGAGGCGTAGCAATTAACGTCGTTGCCCAAGGGCTCTGGGTTATCCGAGTGAAATAACGCCTCGTTCAGTTCGACCTCGCCCGTGACAGCGTTCACTTGGATCACATAGTAATCCGAGCCATCCTCTGTCGCCGTTGTAAGCCAAATCTGATCGCCCAATACTACCGGGCTCGACCACCCTATATGAGGGATCGCTGTTTTCCACGCGACCTGTTCCTCTTCGCTCCAATGAAGCGGGGCATTCTCGGCGTCGACCGCGCTCCCGTTCCCCAGCGGCCCGCGAAATTCCGGCCAATGTGCTTGCGCGGATTTGACGGGCTCGCTGGATACAGCCTCACTCGGCGCCGGTTCGGTGGATTCGGCAGAAAGCGCTTCTGGCGCTTTTGAGCAGCCCAGAGCAATCACCAACAGCCCCAACACGCTGAATCTTAAAATATTCATGATAAAGTCCCAACTCCTCCGAGGGTTGACGGGCTATTTCACACATTCGATAAGCCCTGTTTATACCACAGTGCGCCGGATCTGCCTAGTCGGTGCTGGGATCGCCCCTGGGCAGACCGGCATCACTCGGGGCCAACATGATTCGTTTGCCCACCCCCCCCCGCCGGTTCGCGATTGGGACGGCGGATAGGGCCGCTCTGTCTATGTATTTTCTCATATTACGATCTCGACCCGAGCATGGCCATTTGGTAGACTGGCTGGATTGCCTCGTAGAGGGGACCTCCATTACTGTTGCGAGCGGGTGGGGCTGCGCGAATATTTTGTAACCTAATTCTTGCGGCCATCGGGGGTTCGTTGACAGGAGAAACGAAATGAGACGTGCAGCGGTGGGAACTCGGAGTCTAATGCTGGGGACTGTGTTAGCGCTATTGGGGATAGGGATTGCCCATGCCCAAACGCCGACAGGTGCGACCGATGGCCAGTGGCCCCATTACGCGGGGGACAAGGGCAGCACGAAATACGCGGCGCTCGACCAGATCAATCCATCAAACGTCACCAATCTAGAGGAGGCGTGGCGATGGGCCTCGGTTGACACTTCGGTGGATGGGCACAAAGCCGGTCACTTCAAAGCCACCCCCCTCCTTGTGGACGGCGTCATGTACGTGAGTACGGGCCTCTCTCAGATTGCCGCCATCAACCCCGGCACAGGAGAAACCTTGTGGGTGTACGACCCGAAGAGTTATGAGAGAGGTCGCCCGGCCAACTCGGGCTTTCAACATCGCGGTGTTGACTATTGGACGGATGGCGAGAAGAAGCGCATTCTCATCGCCACGGGTGGCCGCCAACTTATTTCTATCGACACGGAGACGCACAAACCGGATCCGGACTTCGGCGAAAACGGTGTCGTGGACTTGGCGCAGGGGTTGGGCCGAAGTGTTGACCCGCGGTCCTTAGGCTATAACGCCGCGACCTCGGTCTGCCGCGAAACAATTGTAGTCGGCTCGATCGTTTCCGACACTATGAACTCGAAAACGAAACCGCCCGGACACATCCGTGGGTTTGATGTCCATACGGGCAAGCAGAAATGGATTTTCCACACCATTCCCCAGGAAGGCGAGTTTGGCAACGAGACGTGGCTGAACGATTCCTGGAAGTACACAGGCAGCACCAATGTCTGGGCCGCGCTCAGCGTCGATGAAGATCTCGGCTACGTCTACTGCCCCACCAGCACGCCCACGGGCGATTGGTATGGGGAGTTTCGCCATGGCGACAATCTTTTCGCCGAAACGCTCCTCTGCCTGGATGCGGAAACCGGCGAGCGCGTCTGGCACTTTCAGGCGATCCACCATGGCCTCTGGGATTACGATTTTCCGGCCGCGCCCAACCTGGTCGATATCGTAGTCGACGGCAAGCCCATCAAGGCCGTCGCGCAAGTCAGCAAGCAAGGCTTCGTCTACGTGTTTGACCGCGGCCACGCAACCCCACCCCACGAAGCCGCCCGCGTATGAGCGGCAAGGCGTAACGCTGGACGATCTCATCGATTTTACACCGGAGCTGCGCGCGGAAGCGGAACGTATGTTCCGCGGCTACACCGGCGGCCCTCTGTTCACACCGCCCACCGTTGTTACGGATGAAAATAGAGGCACCCTGACGCTGCCGAGCGCTGCGGGTGGATCGAACTGGATGGGCGCGTGCCTGGACCCGGAGACAGGGATCATCTATATCCCGTCGATGACGCTCGTGATGACCTTGGGGCTTCGGGAGAACACGGAGGGGCGCTCGGAATTCAGCTATCTTACGGATTTCGAATTTCCGCAAGTCGGGCCGCAGGGCTTGCCGCTGGTGAAGCCGCCGTACGGGCGCATAACGGCCATCGATCTGAACCGAGGCGAAATCGTATGGCAAGTACCGCACGGGGATGGCCCGCGAGACCACCCGGCGATCAAACACCTGAACCTCGGCCCGCTCGGCTCGGCAACGAATGGCGTAATCCCGGATTTCCCATTTGGAAGAGTCTTCTTGAGATCCGCCGGCGTCGTTTAACTC
>JAPYPO010000315.1 GCA_029937645.1 Candidatus Hydrogenedentota bacterium | reverse complement strand
GTAAATATCTTCGCTGTGACTAAGCGGTACCGTCTTATCCTGGTTACCGTGAATCAGCAACGTCGGGGGATCGTCCGGCGTAACATGGAGGATAGGCGAGACGCCGTCCTGCAAGTCCGGGTCAAAATTATGTGGCGAGGAAGGCGTGCTCGGAGGCGTAGCCCGCCGCAAATCCACAGGCGGGTAGTAGGCCACAACCGCCGCCACCTTCGCCGGAGTCCGGTCCACGGGATCTTCCGCGCCAGTTTGGCCATCGTCCGAAGCCGTTCCAAGCATCAACGCAAGATGGCCGCCGGCGCTGTTACCGAAGACGCCGAGGCGGTCGGGATCGACGGCGAACTCGGCCGCATGGTAGTGGATGTAACGAAGGGCCCGGCGCACATCGCCGACCGCATCAGGCACCTTGAAGTACGGGCTGCTACCGTGCCGGACCATGAACAACGTGTATCCCTTATCGATTAGAACCGCGAAACGTCCGTGTTGTTTCTCCGAATCAGACATGGCCTTATCAAGGTCGAAGTAGCTCGACACCCAGCCGCGGCTGACCATATACAGCAGCCCAACACCGTTCGCGTTATCGGTGGGCTGGATGACATCAAAGGTCAATGCCATCCCGGCTTTATGGCCGTAGATGTGATCTGTGCTGATCGTGAAAGCATCTAAGGCGTAACTCAAAGAAAATGGGGCCACAACGAGGAACGTGGCAATACAGAGAATACGCTTCGACAGTTTCATTGGATTTGCTCCGTGGGTCATCTCCTCGCGAGATTCGTGCCGCCGTACCGGCGAGAAGCCATGATGTCTATAAGAAGCCATTGTGCCTATACAAGAAGCCATTGTGCCTGTACGAGCGTTCCTCCGCAAGAACGGGGGATTCCCTAGAGTAATTTCCTCTTGCCAAACAGTATTGGACCCCTTATACTACCGGTGGCGAGTGCCAATTCAGGAGGGACGCTACGATGCCAACATTTGCCTACACGGCTCGAAGCCGCGACGGTAAGACACAAAAGGGATCGCTGACGGCGGATAACCGCCAGGCGGTAATTACAATGCTCCAATCCCGTGGATTGGTCGCGGATGCGAGCGGCATTAAGGAAGAGAAAAAAGGCGCCAAGAAAGGCTTGGGGCAGAAGCGTGTCAAGATGGGTGAATTGCTCATCTTTACCCGGCAAGCCGCCACGATGATTAACGCGGGTCTTCCGCTCCTTCAAAGCTTGGATATCTTGGCTGAACAGACCGACGACGCGAACTTCTCTGCGGTCATTCAAGGGATCGGCCAGGATGTGGAAGGCGGCGAAACATTCTCCGAGGCGTTGCGCAAGTACCCCAAGGCCTTCCCCGATCTCTATGTGAGCATGGTGCGCGCGGGCGAAGCCGGCGGTGACCTCGATGGGGTCATGCTTCAGTTGGCCGACTACATGGAGTCTACGGCGGAGTTGATTCGGCGAATCAAATCGGCCATGACCTACCCGGTCGTCGCGTTCGCAATGATTTTGCTAATGGCGTCTGGGCTCATCGTGTTTGTCGTACCGCAATTCGCCAAGATTTTCAGTGACCTGGGCGGCGAACTCCCCGTGCCAACCCAGATCCTCATCACCATTAGCGAAGTGATGCGATCCTATAAGGCGCTCATCGTCTTAGCTGCCGCGGGTGCCGCTGTGTTTGCCGTCAAGATGTATGGGCAGACGGAAACGGGGCGCTACAACCTCGACAAGCTTATACTCAAGCTGCCTGTTTTCGGTTCTCTCCAGCGTAAGGTGGCCGTCAGCCGATTTACCCGGACATTGTCCACGCTCACACGCAGCGGCGTTGCCATCCTGCAGGCCATGGAAATCGTAGAGCGGACTGCTGGCAACGAAGTGTTCGCGAAAGCCGTTCGTGAGTCTGCCGACAGTGTCCGCAACGGTGAAACGCTGGCGGATCCCCTCGCGCGAAGCGGCGTATTTCCCACCATGGTCACGCGGATGATCAGCGTCGGCGAAAAAACGGGCGCGTTGGAAGTCATGCTGGAAAAGATATCCGACTTCTACGATAGCGAAGTAAAAGCCACCGTGGACTCCCTCACCAGCCTCATCGAGCCCCTGTTGATTATGATGATGGGTCTCGTCGTGGGCGGCATCGTTATTGCCCTCTTCATGCCGATCCTGGGCCTGTCGAGCCTCATCAGCTAGGGAGAGAAAACCCTACAGTCTATTAAACCTGCGCCGCGGGAAAACCTTCACAAAAGGTTTCCCCGCGGCTTTTCTGTTTTCCCCACTGCTCCCTCCACCAGTGAGATAACCGGGCTAAAGGTACGGGCTTTCCCTGCCGATATATACGAAAGAGGTGTATAGCGGCCGCGCGACGAACCAGTTGCAACTGCTTTGGCCTCATGCGGTTGCACATTGTGTGCGCCGGGTTTCGATGGTTGGAGGAACGTTTCCATGGGCGGTGGATTTTCAGCTGGGGGGCTGATTACCGGTATTGATAGCGGAAACCTCATCCGCCAATTGATGCAGCTTGAGCGGCAGCCCATTGTCCGCATCCAAGGGCAAATCAAGGAGCTTGAAGCAAAGAAAGATGCGATCAGCGGCCTTGCCTCGACGCTCCAAACCCTGCGAGCGCAAGCCCAAGACATTCAATTCGGGACGACCTTCGGCCAATTCCAGACCGCATCGACCGATGAAGACATTCTCACCGCCAAGACCTCGGGCAGCAACCCGACTACGGGCTCCTTCAGCATCGAAGTTGTCACCCTGGCTACCGCCACGGTAGCCACCAGTAGCGCCACGCTGGGCGCGGCCATCAATACCGCCGCCACCCTGAATGCCAGCGGGATTTCTACGAATATCGATACGGGCACCTTTTCGATTAATGGCGTTCAGTTTAATGTCGATCCAACGACGGACTCGCTCGACGGAATTATCGCTTCGATTAATGGGAGCGGCGCGGGCGTCACGGCCATCTATGTCGGCGGCTCAGATACGCTCACCATCGAAAATACCGCTCCCGGCAACACGAGCATTATCAATTTTGGCGCGACAGACGATACGAGTAACATCCTCGATGTGCTCAACCTCGAGGGCGCGACCCAGTTCACCAACGGTTCCGGATCGACGGAAGTCGCCAGCTCGCACAACCTGGGCGCCGCTAACGGGCTTGATACCTTGAACACAGTCAATTTTTCGGGCGGAGCCGTTACAGGCGGAACCATAATCATCAACGGCGTTTCCATCGTAGTCGATCCCGCGAACGAGTCAATCAATGATGTGCTCGGCACTATCAATGCCTCGGATGCCGGGGTAACGGCAAGCCTGGATGCGGCGACGGACACCATTCGCGTCGTGTCGGACACGCAAGGCAGCCGCACGATTAGTTTCGCCGCAGGCACGAGCAATTTCCTCGACGTGACCAACCTCACGTCGGCCACCCAGGCGGCCGGAACGGACACGCAGTTTCGCGTGGACGGGGGCGCGCTCCAAACGAGCAATTCGAATACCGTCACGACCGCGATCAGCGATGTGAGCCTCAACTTGGTCTCCGTTGGCACGGCGACGGTGACGATCTCCGACAACGAAACGGCAATTATAGCCGATGTTCGCGAGTTCTTGGACGCGTACAACAAAGCACTGAGCGAACTGCGTTCGCTTACCCGAGACAAAGGCGTGCTCCGTGGCGACGGCTCAATCCGAAGCATCGAGACTAAGTTGCAATCGACTATCTTTCAGTCGGTGGCCGGAGCCGGGGCGCTCACAACCCTCGTCGCAATCGGAGTTACATCGGGCGACGGGTTCAACGCAAGCGCGGGCACTCAGTATGAGTTGGATGAGGAGGTTTTTCTCGAAGCGCTACGTGACGACCCGGCGGGAGTCGAGAAACTCTTCAGCAACGACGCGGACGATGGCATCGCGGATGTTCTATTCGATTTCTTGGATTCCATCGCCGGATTCAACGGTACGCTCGCTGCCCGATCCAAGGCGAACGGCAGTATTGATAGGCAAATTCGCTTCATGAACGACCGAATCGAGCGCATAGAAGATCGGCTGGGCCAACGCGAAGCGCGGCTGCGTAGCCAATTTACACGGTTGGAGCAGTTGTCCGCCGGATTCCAACAACAAGGGCAGTCGCTTGGGGCGTTGGGATCCGGGTTTGGAAGATTCTAAATCGCCGCGCGGGGTGGGTATTCGTGTGCTGTGGCGATTCGAGACGCGAAATATTGTATTCTAGAAGCAGGGTATTAAAGGGAGTCACCATGTCACCTTCCGCTGAACCGAACGAAGCATACAAACAAGTGGACATCGAGACGGCGTCGCAAGGCAAGCTCATCGTCATGCTCTTCAACGGGGCCATCCAGCGCGCCGAAGAAGCCAAGCGCCATCTGGGCGGAAACAATACCGAGTTGGTCCACAACAGCCTGATTCGCGCCCAGGAGATTATTGGCGAATTGCGCGGGGCGCTGGATATGAGTACCGGCGAAGTGGCGGCGAATCTGGACCGGATTTATGAGTACTTCCAGCACCTATTGGTGAACGCAAATATCCGTAAAGATGCCGAACTCATCGACAATTGCGTCGAGCTTATGACTTCGATCCGGGATACATGGGAAGAAGTTTTTTCGAAGGTCGCGACGGAAGAATCGCCGAAACCGGCCCCAGTCATTAATCCTCACGGCTCTGCCATTATGAATCTTCAGGGATAGGACTCCGGGCTGAACGTCCGGCCGAAAAAACTCCCCTATCCTTCTGGAAGGCAACTCCAGAAAGAGGCAAAGGGCTACAAATCCTTGTCCGCCGTATTTCTTCTTGTCCTCCCCGGCTGGATGGGGAGGCGCTATCCAGAAAATATTTTAGAGCGTAGCGAGTTTTTTCTCTCGTACCCACGCCCGGCGGAGCCCGACAAACGCGGGATAATCTTAGGCTTCGCCGTCATCTCCGTCGAGCAAATTGGACAGGGCATCGAAGAAATCCACGATAACCGTGAGCAAGTCGAAGAGGTTAAAGCCCGGATTTCCCATTTGGAAGAGTCATCTTGAGATCCGCCGGCATCGATTA
>JAPYPO010000314.1 GCA_029937645.1 Candidatus Hydrogenedentota bacterium | reverse complement strand
ACGGTATCCTGCAACCCGGCGTCGACGAAGGGAGTACCATCGAGATCGAGAATTAGAGCGCCGTCTGCATCGGTGATGGCGAGTACTGGTTTTTCTGCGACGGACATGAAGGTCGGAATCGCGATTTGACCGGCGTCGGAGTTGACGACGATTCCCGGCGTGTCAAAGGCGTAGTCGCCGGGCGTCAGGCCGACTCGGTTCACGCTAACTTTCACGAGATCGGTCTCGTTGCCGGTGACTGCGTCGGCGGTGTCTGTGATGAGGGGTACGCCGTCGTCGTCGCGGAGCCATGCGGGGAATGTGGTGGTGTCGATGCTCCAGTTTACGGTGCCTACGCCCGCATTGAATATGAGGATGCGTTGGACGAGGTCTCTCGTCCCGAAGTTAAGCAGATCGTCGGGGTTTACCGATAGGGTGGGAGGTAACACCTCAACGGTGATGCTTACGTCCTGGTCGCCGCCGTTGGATGTGATGGAGACGCTGCCTGTCTGCGGGCCTGGGTTAAGCGTTGCGCGGTCGATCTCGATGTCGACAATTTGGTTATCGGTCGTTTGAGCTCCCTCGGTCGGGTCGTCCGGCGCGAAGGTGATCCAGGGGTCGTTGGAGACGAGTTCCCAGTCGAGTACGCCGGTGCCGATATTGCGAATACGTATGAAGGTCTCGTTTTCTGCGGCGAGCAGTGTGATTGCGGCGGGCGTTACCTCTAAGAGAGGAATGGGCTCGGGGACGGTAAGCGATACGTCAATGGTGCCTGAGCCGACGTCTTCTCCGGCGTCATCTTGGGCGGTAATGGTGATGGTATGGGAGAAATCACCCGGATCGAGTATGGTGGCGTCGACGGAGACGGTAACGTAGTCGATTTCCCCTGCGACGGTGTCGGAGGTATCGGATAAGGAAAGCCAGGCGGGCAGGTCATCGGTGACAAACCATGTGATGGTGCCCGTGCCTACGTTGCGAATGCTGATGGATTGTTCGGTCTCGCCTTCGGTATCAAAGGTGAGGTTGTTCGGGGATACCGACAGTTCGCCGACATCCCCTGGCACGATCATGGTTACGTTAACGACCGCATCGCCGGCATCGGAGCTGATGGTGATTTCAGCAGTGTAGGTGCCCTCCTGGAGGCCGTCGCGGTCGGCTACCAGATCGAGTACGGCTGAGCCGTTGCTCGGCAATTCGCCACCGGTCGCCGAGCCCTCTGCCGTGCTCAGCCAGTTGCTTTCGGCTGGGATGGGTTCAAGGGTCCAGTTGATGAGTTCGTCTCCGCCGTTGCGGAGAGTGATCGCTTCCTCGGTCCCGGTTGTCCCGAAATCGACGTCGGCGGGGTCTACGAGCAGCTCGCCTGCGGCGGTTACGTTTAGACTGACTGCGATGACTAGGGTGTTGTTGGGGGCGGTAATTGTTAGCTCATCTACGTAGACGCCTGGGGCTAGTGCCGCAAATTCTCCGGGAACGATATTGAGGGTGATTACTTGGGTGAAGGGGGTGTCGTCGTTGAGATCAGGGAGTATTCCGACCAGGGTCGATACGGTATACCATGGTTCCATGTCGGCCGGGTCGATCGTCCACTCCAATGGCGCATCGTTGCCGCCGGGATGGGTGATGGTGAAGGTTTCAACGGTGCGGCTTGCGCTGAGTGTAACGGCTGTTGGTGAGGCGTCTAGCTCGGGATTGGGATCGACGGGCGGGGGGCAGCCAGCGAGGATCGTTGCTAAAATGACAAGCGTGCATTTCGCGGCGGGGAATGTCGTGCGGGACATAGTAAACTCCTTCATGCTAAGCTCCGCCGAACGGGCTGACGGTATCGCGCGATTGGACCGGCCAGGGAGGCCGGCGCGTTCACCGCTACGGCAGTGCTCATCGGGCGATTCCCCCTCATTCCGCGTCCAGCGTAAGCCGGACGACTCCAGGCTCCGGTGTCAGGTTGTTCGTGTCGACTACTATTTGGCCAAAGTAGGTATTTGGGTCGAGGCCGGTGCGGTCAACGGTCATGAGAATATCGATGCGCTCTCCAATAGAGAGAGAGCCAAAGGTCGCTGAGAATGTTGCGCCGAAGTCCAGCGCGTCGACGCTGTCCATATTGATTTCCCAGTTCATGGTGTCAAGGCGATTGTTTATGATGGTGAAGGTGCCTTCCGTCACGTTGACGGGGAATCCAATGGCGGAGGGCATCACGATCGCGGGAGGCAAGTCTTCGGCGTCTGGTTCGGGGTCGTCGAAGTCGGGTATGCCATCCTCGTCTCTGTCGAAGGCAAATTCGGCATCGGGATCGAAGGACTGGTCTTGGAGCGCGCCGATGCTGCCGCCGGCTGGCGCGATATCGGGCAAATCGTCGAGGATGAGGTTGCGTCCGGGATTGGTGTGGGCGCCGGGGTACACGAACCACTTTGTATTGACTGTGTTGCTGGAGCCGGCCTGGGCATATTGGGAATTGTCGACCCGGAAGCCGATCTCGAATTTGTCAGCCGGATCGAGTCCCTCGAATCGGAGACGCATAAGGTTTCCGAAGGCACCGAAATTTAGTGGGCTTGAGCTATCGGTGAGTAGGCTGAAGACGTTGTCGCCCTCGTCAACGGAGCGCCATCCGGCCAGGAGTCCGCCGTCGGACGAACTACCAAGTAGGTCAACGCTCGTGAGGTTTGGCTGGTAGGCTGCGGGAATGATGAAGCGGAATCGGAATGCGGTAATGTCGCGCGGCGCGAATTCGGTGCGGACGATGACTTCGGCGTTACCGGCGAGTGTTATGCCGGTTGTACTCAGGCTGATTTGGCCTTGACGGAAGTCTCCGGGGAAGAAGATGCTATCGCGTGAAAAGGAGCCACTGATGGTGCTTCCGTTTTCTTCTAGGAAGGAGGCGCCAATGTTGTATGTGGCGGACATATCGAGCAAGGTAATATAGGTTAGAACGACTTGCCGCTGCAGGTCATGCCAAATTTGGCCTTCGGCGGTGGATGTCCCAAGAAAGTCGCCGAGGGTGCGGGGCTCGATGACGTTGAACAGGTGGCCGCCGGTGGTCTTTGCCATGCTGACCAAGGGGGCGAGGTTGACGGAATCGCCAAAGGTTAGTGGGTAGACGCGCACGCGCCCGGCGTTGGCGATTTCGGTAACGGCGGAGTCGGTCAACTCACTTGAGGTGTCGTTTCCATCGGATATTATAACGATCGCTCGAACGTCGGCGTCGTCAAAGGGCAGTTCAATGGGGTCTTGTCTCACGAGCGCGTCGACCGCTTCTGCGATGGCGTCGTATATTTCGGTTGCGCCCTGCTCGGCGGGCTCGATGGAGAAGCTTTCGAGGGATGCGGTGAGAGAGTCTTTGTCTGTGGAGAAGGGGTGTATTTCCCGTCGCACTTGATCTTTTTCGTGATGCTCCATGATTGACAGACGGTAGGTATCGGGAAGGTCGCGGACGAATTCTATTGCGCCTTCGAGCATTTCTTGCTGGCTCGCGCCGTTCGCGATGCCATCGTCTTCCCGGGCGTGGTACATGCTACTGGTAAAGTCGAGCATCAGCACGATGTTTGTTTTGAGTCCTCCGGGTCCATCGACGAAGAAATTTGTTTCGTCGAGATCCAGGGGCACGTCGTTTTCGTCGATCCTGAAGGTCAGGTTGCGTAAGACATCTGGGTCGTTGGTATCGAGAGCGTTGAGCAAGGAGTCGCGCATGAGGAACACGAAGCGTTGCACGTTGGGTGGTCGCGCTCGGTTTGTGGCGCCTTCAATGGTCAATGGCGGTCGTTTTACGGTGACGGCGACTATGATTGGGTCTTGGCCTTCTGCCTCGATGAAGATTTCGCCGCCGTCTTCGTCGGCATTCGGGTTCATGGCGCCGCGATCAATGACGATCGGGAATTGTTTCCAATCGTGGCAGAAGAGGTAGTCGCGGATGAGGCAGTCAAATCCGACGCTGTTTCCGCCCGCAGGCGTAGGCAGTTTGATGAGATCGGGCCTGTCGGTGGTAAAGCTAAATTCGAGCGTACTGCCTACGCCGCCGGTGTTTCCGATGCCCAAGGGTAGTACAACTTCTTCGGTTCCGAAGTCGAGCAGACCGGATTGGCGGAATGGCGGCTCTTGTTGGATGGAGAGGCGCGGCCCCTCGGTTGCGATTACGTCGAGTTTCACGGTATCCGCGCCAATAGCGTCGCCGGTATCGGTTTCTGTGGCGGTGACGACGACTCCGACAGAGGTCAAACTAGCTTCGGGAACTGAACTGCTTTGTATTTCAACCTCTAGGACTTGTTCTCGCCCGGCGGAGACGGTGCCGTTCTGTGGTGTAAAGGAGATAAAGGACGGCAGTTGGGCGGGAATGCCGGGAGAGCGGCCCTCCTCGAAGGAGAGTGTCCAATTAAAATCTTCTGTTCCGCCATTGGCGATGGTAATCTCGCGCGTTTGGTTATCTGCCGAACCGAATACGTTAACCTCGATTATGATTTCGTCGGGTGTGACTTCAAAGGTAGCAACGCCTCCGACGCCGAACCTGACTTGCACGACTTCCACGCCGACGGAGGTTTGCACGAGGATAAAGGTATTGTATTCGTCTACGTCCAGGCCGGTTCTATCAATGGTGACTTCAATGGTGTCGCTGCCGCGCGGGAGAATGGATCCTTGATTTTGATCGGTGGTGATGTAGATCGGTTGATCGATATCTTCGCCGGTGGTTTCGTTGGGATCCTCGATATAGATTAGTTCCCAGGTGAGTGAATTGGTGCCGTTGTTGGTGATAGTAAATTCGGCGCTTGCTTGATTGGTAGCAATATTTAGGAGTTGGGGGGAAACCTCGAAGGAAGAGCCTGAGGTCACGCTGACGGGAACAACCTCGGTTCCTGATTCCAAGGAGGATACCTCGACGCCGAATCCGCGGACTTCGCCGTTGACGATAAGATCTGGGGTGATGGCGGAGCGGTCGAGGGCTATATTGATTCGTTCCCTGCCGTCGGAGACGGTGCCCTGGAGAAATTCTGGGTCGACGGTGTCGGCGTCGGTGGAATTGATGGAGAAGTAGCTGGCATCGGCGGGCACCCACGCTTCCGTGCCGACGTCCCAGC
>JAPYPO010000817.1 GCA_029937645.1 Candidatus Hydrogenedentota bacterium | reverse complement strand
GTGGACGGCCTATGACGCGAAGTACTTCGGAGTGGGCGATATTCCTGAAGAAGTCCCCATGGTCACCCAGGAACGGGCCTATACCTCACCCATCTGGTACACGCCCTAAGTTCAGATTGTGAATGAGACAGAGCGGCACCTGTCAATTCAACGAGAGACGATCTCAGAACGGGCTCGGAGTAGATCCGCCGCTTGAAATAAGCGCTGCTTTCTGATTAACTCGGTAGATGCAGCCTCCGCGTATCGAAAGAACTCGACGGACCTGGAAGCCAATTTATGAAGGGAATGCACAAATGACAATCGCTGCCCTCGAACGAGTTCGGATTATGTTTCTCTTGGCCGGGATCGTATCTATCGCTTCCTGGAGTGGATTCGCGGAAGATTCCTACTCTCCCGATCGCGACCAGTCACATCCGGTTAACGTCTACTGGGGCGATACCCATTTGCACAGCAACCTGTCGGTGGATGCATCCGGCTTCGGCAACGACAGGCTGACCCCCGATGACGCCTATCGTTTCGCCAAGGGAGAGCCGATTCGAGCGCACAACGGCCAAGAGGCGCGCCTTCGACGCCCCTTGGATTTTCTCGTGGTGGCGGACCATGCCGTCAACATCGGGGTTTTACCCCGAATATTCGCCAAGGACCCGCGCATACTGAAGACGGAAGTGGGCAAGCGCTGGGCACAGTTGCTAAAGGAAATACCCGTCCAAAATATTGGCGACGCGCTGACCGCAGAGACGCCCGAAGGGTATCGAGAAGCGCAGTCCTCCCTCTATGGCGGCAGGAGATTCTACGGCAAATCCTGGTCAACCGATTACGTCGCTGATGAGACCTTCCGGCAATCCGTGTGGGACGAGGTTTGCTCCAATGCGGAACGGCATAACGATCCGGGCGTATTCACGGCCTTCATCGGCTACGAATGGACCCCGTCAACTCGCGATCCCCTATCGCCGAACCTTCATCGAAACGTCGTATTCGAAGGCGGCGCGGATGAGGCAGGACAGGTTCTTCCCTTTTCCATTCAGGATAGCCACAACGTCGAAGACCTGTGGGCCTATCTGAAGGACTATGAAGAGCGGGTGGGCGGCAAGGTTCTAGCGATTCCGCATAACGGCAATTTGAGCGC
>JAPYPO010000313.1 GCA_029937645.1 Candidatus Hydrogenedentota bacterium | reverse complement strand
ACAGGTGATCCTTTTCCTCCGGAATGGGTGATCTTTTTCACCGGAATGCGCACGGTGTATTCGTGGTCGGTGATCGCGCGGTTCTGCCGGGAATTGTCCCGGTAGCCCCCCGAGGAGAACTGCGGCTGTCTAGCTGGTTCGCTCGGCCAGAATGTGATGCGAAATAGCGAAAAACCAGCTTGAGCACAGGAGGGCGTCGAGCCCAGTTATAAGGCCGAGAAAGTCGAACGGCCAGACGGAAGGGGGAATCGCGACCCCGCCGCGGTGAGCGCTAATCGTGAACCCATGGCCTTTTAGATTCTCGTCCATTTCCTTCGGGGACAGCACGTCCCGCTTACGCGACGGGACATAACGACCGACCCAAGACGTCCTGTTTCCGTCAATGATCGCAAACTTTGCCGTGTTGCTCATATGCGGAACGATCAGCGATATCAGCTTGGAACTTGGCTGAATGATGTTAAAGGCGAACATCGAGTGCAGCCCGTCTAAGGGGGGTACCGACGTATAATCAAACTTAAAAGCATCTTCGCAATGCACGGATATGTCCAGTTTTTCTTTCGCTATGGTGTCTTCATAGAAGGAGACCCTTCTCTTCAAGATTTCCAGCGATCCGGCGTTTAGATCCAGCGAGACGACTCGGGCGCCCATCATCGCGAAATACAAACTCTGCGTCCCAATTCCACAACCGAGGTCGAGTATTACGGGATGCGGATTTCCCTTAAACAGAAACTCGGCCGACCGCTTAAACGTCTGCATATAGGTGTGCTTGAAGTAGGCTCTCTTGCGCCGGTTTGTCAGTATCGTTTCGGCACCGTTAGCGCCCTCAGCGCCGGTTGCGATATTGGCGACAATGAAATTTTTCTCGGCATCGGTTAAATAGTCGTCTTCGAGTTCCGATAGTACGTTCGCGTGCCATCGCCATATAGTATCGTCCGAAATTTCTTTGCCCCGCGGGTCGAAATATTGCATCAAGTTAACCTTTCTATCCGTGAGGACAGGCTGTTCGTAAGGGGCGCTACCGTTGACTCGTATCGATTTTGAGACTGGTCTGATCGTACTTCACCGCGTAGGGCGTTATCCATACATAGTTATCGGCCGATACGCCGGCGGGAAACTTTACTTGGCCATATTGAAAATACTTGAGATGCCAGATGTCTTTAGGAAACGTTGCCAGCGTCTTCCAGTCTTTTCCGTTGTTCGAATACCAGACTTCGGATACACCCGAGTAGTTGACATCGGTCGGCTCGCAATCGGTTGAAAAGAGAAGGGTGCCCCCCGCTTGATAGCCCTGCAAGATGGGTCCCCCGACGCTTTGAAGGCGCTCGACTTCTAACGAATCTCTGGAAAATCGGTACAGGTAGTTTTGTTCGAGCGGGCTGTCCGTTCCGTAATAAACGTGGTCCGCTGTGAAGAGCAGCGTTGTGCAGCGCTCCTGCTGGCTTCCGCCTAAGACTCTATCCACGGACGCGAACTGATCGTCGGTCTTCCATAGGTAGCATTCGTTGTCGTAGTCGCCGGTGGTAATCCAAATCGACTCGGAGTACGGGTCTTTGTATACACCGTGGACATGGCGAACCGTGGTGAACTCGTGGGCGGGTTTCCAGTGGATGCCGCCGTCTTTGCTGCCCCAAACATGGACGGGGCTCCGTTCGAGATTGCCGCGGTATTCGCCGTAATAGAGATGGCGATCATCGACACGGCACAGGTTCAGAGGGCGTGAACCCACGATGCTGTGCTGTGCCTTTTCTATCGTGCGGGAGTCTCCACGGTAGATCCAAATTTCGCGGAAGGCGAGAAACAGAAAATCCTCGCCGAGGCGTGCCACGTGTTCGACGTCAAAACGCAACAACCGTCGCGAAAGTTTGAACGCCGACCGAATTCGCTTGAGAAGAGGTAAAGGAATCGCACAGAGATTCTTCCACGTCTCACCTCGATCACGACTCACGAAAATGCAGCGTCCTCGCGAAGCCAGGACAACGTCGTCATCGACCCAATGGACGCGGCCTGGAAACGTAGCTTCGGCCTCTTTCAGCGTGAAAGGCATCTGAGTCCAAATCGCACTGCGCAAAAGATCGACTCAAACATCTCTAAATGGCCGTGTCTCATAGCTGGAACGCATCCGTGTCGACAAGCCCCTTAAGTTTGGCGGCAAGTTCTTCCCCTTCGTTCGTGTAAACATATAAATCGCGAGGCAATTTTGCAAGATTTTCTTCCCATCGGGTCAAGTCGCTTGGCGTGATTTTGGATAGCGCATCGACTACGCCCTCGATGCTGGGGCCGTTCACAATCGGCCCGAGGTCGTGACGCTCGACTTCACCTGCATCTCCACTGTCGCGCAGTGCGATGATGGGCTTCTGATAAAGACAGCTCTCATAGAAGCGGTTTGTTCTGGCCCATCGCCAGTTCCATTCCTCCGCCCTGGGATAGGGATAGCACCCCCATATCAGGTCAACATCGCCATACATTCTTGGCAGATCATCCGGAGAGCGAAACTCGCCGATAAATTCAACATTGCTTAATTTTTTGGCGCGTTCTGGAATATCCAGAGAATTCAATACATAGCCTGCAGCCACGATTTCCACATCGTCCGGTCTCGCGACCGCGAGCGCTTCGAGCACGCGCCATGACCACTCGCATCGCAGAACTCCAAAATAACCGATACGAAGCGGCCTATCCACAAGCGGTTTCCCGTCCGGCGGCGCGAAGGGTTGGATAGCGTCGAGGTTAGGCTCGGGCTCCTCTTGTTTATTCTCCATAATCATCGCAGGCGTCTGGGTTTTCACCCACTTTCGATAATATTCATCGACGAAGCCCTGCGCGGTGACCACGAGTAACTTACAGCCGTTGAGCGTATAGCGATCAACCAGACGGACGACAAACCCAACAAGCCCTTTTGATACTTGCGCCCCGCGAATGTCGCCTACCTCGAGAATGACCGGTCGACGCAAGCCCCATCCGGCGACGAGGGCAGACAAGGCCATATCGGGGCCCGAAGCGTATACGATATGATTGCGCCGAATGGCACGCCGTATCGCGGGAAGCGCTAGAAGCTGCGGAAGAATTCGCTGGATATAGCGCCCATGGGGGATCGTCGCCAAACGCTCGACGGGACAATCCGGCAGCCGAGCATCATGCTTCCCACGCTCGAAGGCCACGGCCTCAACTTCAAAGCCTGCCTGTTGCAACATAGCAATGCGCTTGGAATCTCGGGGATGCCCGAACAACTGCAGGGCACTTAGAACTTTGATTCTGCCTCGGCTTTTTTCGCTTCCGGTGGAATCCAAGGGCTCTGTTTGTCCCAACTGTGTAGGGGTGCCGTAATCAAGACGGGGTCCTTCTTCGGTACTTTTCCCGCGTCCAGCAACCTTGGCTAACATCGATACAAGCATCCACCAGAGAACATAGGCCGTGGGGGCACGCCAGATAGAGTTGGGTTCCAAAAACATGATAACGAAAGGAGACGCGATCACGGGCACAAAAACGAGCTTGGCGCGCACATCGGAAAGATGAAATGCTCGCATACAGAACCCGACTGTTATTCCGAATGTGATACAGGCGTAAAGAACTCCATATTCTAGTGCTGCGTTTAGAAACACATTATGAATTTCCAGCAAGTTTCCGTAACGGGAGTTGTAGTGCTCGTACGGAACGTACGGTGCGCCTGGATTCGCAATTCGACTGCTGAGAACGTCGAATGCAGCGGTATACAACTCTACCCGGCCACCCGAGATGTCGTTTATCGAGGGCTCAAAAATGTTGTCTCTGGTTATACGCAAGGTCCTCTTGGCCCAGTCGCTCGAGATTGCCGCGATGACCAGGCCGGCACCGACAATATAGGCTACATGCCGCTTCTTCCCAGCGATGGTGGCACAGAGGGCAAACCCTAGGAGACTGCACAATATCCCTGCGCGGCCCACGACGAATAGCTGTGTGCTAAAGCAGAGGAGGCTGGCGACCCGGCAAATCATTCTGGAGTGCCGTGGAACACCCTTCATAGAGGAAATGGAAAAGTAGAGAATGGTGAAACAGGAAATGGAATTCGACCATCCCGTCCGGACCACTCCAAAGAATCCACCCTTAATATTAAACTCTCCGGAGGGCGAAACGTCCATTCCCAGAAGGAGCAAGGCATAACCCGATATCACAACGACGATCATCATCCGGGCAGAGAGGATGCCGATGCGAATGAGGTGATCAAAGTCTTTGACAAGCGAACCGAGAGACGCGAGCAAGATTACCGGAACAACAAGAAATTTTGCCGCATGACCGACTTGCATAGGAGTATCGTGCGGGTTCAAAAAGAGCGTCTGCACGGAGATAGCGACCAAACCCGCCAAGATGATCGCTGGATTTCGGCAAAATCGAGAAATCACACTGCCGGTCTTGGTGCACAAGGGGATCGCAACCAGTAGGGCGAGTACCGAGTATTTGAACAGAACGACGTATTCAATCCCAATCCAGGGGGTCCAATAGATGGGGGTAAGAGCGAGAGCGAATGCGATAAAGAATGTCATGTGCGCTTTTCTAACTGTTCTTTTGCCGATTTCAACAATAGCCCGCTACATGTTACACCCGTCACGATTAGCGCCACAATTGCAATCCGCGAATTTTCGGCCGAGACGACGACCATCAGCGATCCGATCGCGCAGGCTGCAAATGTGATCCAAGAGGATTGCTGGCGCAAGGGCACCTTGGCAACTCGATAGGAGATAGCGAGCATACACGTAGCGAGGAAGAAATGCGTGAGATACATAGCCATCGCGGCACCCCACATACCCTGGGACGGAATCAGGAGGAAGTTGAGCCCGAGGCTAAAGATGGCGCTTACGATCGAGGTGCCCGCGATAAAGCCGGTCTTCGTGCAAGCAGTTAGCCGGTAATTCCCTTGAAGGTAGATAGGGCGAAGCAAAACGCCTCCCATAATGATCGGAATTAGCACTCGGGCATCGCCGTAGTCCGAGCCGAAAAGGGCGGAGATGTAGGGGAAGAGGAAAATCAGGATCGCCGCTCCGAATGATGCGAGGACGACGCATGCATTGGAGTAC
>JAPYPO010000312.1 GCA_029937645.1 Candidatus Hydrogenedentota bacterium | reverse complement strand
ACCTAATGATGCCTCACTTGCCGGGTATGGACCTTCTAAGGCTGATCCTGGAGGCGCATCCCGAAGTTCCCGTAATCGTGGTGACGGGAACGAGCGAAATCCGGACCGCTGTCGAATGCGTCAAACTCGGAGCCTTCGATTACTTTGTTAAGCCAGCTGAGGTGGACCGGCTTATTCTCAGCATTCGGCGGGCCATGGAACTGCGCGAGCTTCGCGAAGAATACGAATCGTTTCGCAAGCGGACTCAGGAGGGCGGGCTTGAGAATCCAGGCACATTCGAAGCGATCATCACGAGCAACGAGAGAATGCAATCCTGCTTTCGCTATATCGAGGCGGTTGCTCCGAGCCCCAAACCGGTCCTGATCACAGGAGAAACGGGCACAGGGAAGGAACTCATCGCCCGGGCCATCCACGACGCGGGCGGTTCAAGTCGGCCGTTCGTCGCGTTGAACGTGGCCGGATTAGATGACAGCCTTTTCTCGGACAGTTTGTTTGGTCATGTCAAAGGGGCTTACACGGGCGCAGACACGAAAAAAGAGGGGATGGTCGGACGCGCGTCAATTGGGACTCTTTTCCTCGATGAAATTGGCGATTTAAGCCTTCCATCCCAGGCGAAGTTACTTCGCCTCATCCAAGAAGGAGAGTATATGCCCGTCGGCGCGAACGAGATTTCGTATAGCCAAGCACGCATTGTTGTATCGACCCATCAAGATTTGCAGGAACGCCAAAAGGAGGGGACCTTTCGCCGGGATCTCTATTACCGCCTGCGTACACATCGCGTGGAATTGCCGCCCCTGCGCGAGCGGTTGGACGACTTGCCTGGGTTGGTAAACCATTTTGTAGAAAAGGCCTCGGAGGAATTCGGGAAGCCTCTACCCGATATACCAAAATCACTATTGGCTCTACTGCGCAAATATTCGTTCCCGGGGAACGTGCGAGAGTTGGAGGGGATGGTGTACGACGCCATGGCAAACCTCGGGGCGGACGAGGTGCTGGCGTTGGACGCCTCCGAGATCGCGTCGCCGGAAATCTCCTTGAACCCAAGCGATATTCACGAAGCGGGGAACGGAAACAGCGATCAATTATTTTCCGACCTGGAAGAATTACCAACCCTTCGGAATGCGACGAACGCGTTGATCGAGGAGGCGCTTGAAAGGGCGGGTTCCAATCAGGCCGCCGCCGCGGAACTCCTGGGAATGACACGCGCGGCCCTCAACAAGCGACTAACCCGCGCGAAACAGGCCGAAAACGCGCGCCATAGCGAAGACCTCGGATGAGAATAAATATCGCAAGGGCGAACGTTACCCCTGTGTGCGGGAGTGGGTGTGGGTCGAGGGTGAGGTCGTTATGTCCAAAGGCATCGTAGAAAAAGCGAGGTGTCGGTTGCGAAAACTTCTGCAAGCGCCGCGCATCCGAGCGCGGCTTGTCCTGAATCTAGCCCCTTTCCTTGTTTTCGTGTGTATTCTGGGCATGAGTCTAGTTTTTTACGCGTTACATGCGCATCATCAATCACAGGAGACGACGACGAAAACGAGTGTGACCACCGAGCAGGTCGCCCGTAGGCTATCCACATGGATTGATGACCGCCTGGCCATCGCGAAGTATTTTGAATACGATTGGCAGTCCCTATACAAGAACAACATCGAAATGTTCGAACAGGACGCGATGCGCCTGATGAGCGGACTGGGCGGGGTGCAGGCCCTCAACTGGATGGATCTTGATTGGACCATCCAAGTTACCGTTCCCCGGCAAGGAAATGAAGGGGCGCATAAACAAAACCTTCATGACCATCCCAGGGCAAGTGCGCGGAACCCAGCCCAAAAGGCGAGTGAAACTCGAACTGCTGCCCGGATCGCAGAACCCGTAGAACTTTATCAGGGCGGAGTTGGATTCGTAGTCTATTGTCCCATTACATCCGAGTCGGGCGAAGCGCTGGGCTTCGTCAATCTAGTATTCAAGATTGAATCCATTGTAGCGCACAGTCTTTCCGAAGAATCGCTCAGAAATAACTATTTCATAGCGCTGATTGAAGACGATGGCAGCCTGTTGTACAGCAATAATTCTGGTTTGGCGCCCGAGTCGTGGCCGGGCGCCTCGCGTTCCGCGTTTCCAGTTGTCGATCACGATATGACCTTGGTGCTAGCCCCCCGGGATAGCGCGGCAGCGGGCCTCTTCTCCTACCCAAACAATTTGGTGGTTATCTTCGGGGCTCTGCTCGCAACATTCGCCGCATGGCTTACCTACGGAGTGGCGGATCGGGGCAAGTCGCTGCGCGGCAGCCTGCGATTCAACCGCCTCCTTCTCGCCAACGTCCACGAAGGAATTTTGCTCAGCAACCGCAAGTCAACCGTGATCTTCGCAAATTCTCGCATCAAGGAAATTCTAGGAGCGGACGACCTCGTCGGCAAGCCGCTGTCTGAGGTCATTCCCGAATTCTCCTTCGAAGATTCGGACCCTCGAAACGACCCGGACAACGGCACGCCCCCCACGCGAACGCCCTATGCGACTCTCCTAAGGCAGGACGGCAAGAAAGCCTACGTGCAGGCGAGCAGAGCGGATCTCCCTGATAGCAGTGATTTTGACACGAATGTGATGGTCACCGTATGGGATGTCAGCGAGCTTGCGCACACCGAAGATTTCCTGCGGGAGCGGATACAACATCTTTCCGATGCCGAGGAGGCCGCCCACTTTGCTACCTACAGCGCCGATTTGCAAACGGGTCAATTGACCATGTCGGAGCAGTGCTTCAAGATTTTCGGGTATGCGCGGGAAGACGTCAGCATGGCGCTGAAACCATTTCTGAAGAAAGTGTTGCATCCCGATGATAGAAAACGGATCGAAAATATACTGTTGCGGCGCCCACAATTCGACAAGAGTTTTGAAGAAGAATTTCAAATTGTCCGCAGCGATGGAACGAGCAGAATTATACGAACAACAGGGAGGACGTATGCGAAATCCACCGGTGCGCCCATGCACCACGTCGGCACAGTCCAGGACATCACGGATATACGAAACGAATCGCTGATTCGCCGAAGGTCTGTCTATCGGTACAGGACCCTGATCGAGAACCTGCCTCACTGTGTCCACGAAATTGATCTCGATGGCAATCTTATATCGATGAATCCGGCGGGGCTTGCGTTGATGAACGCATCTTCAGAGAGCGAGGTTTATAACACACGCTATCTGGATACTGTATCCGACTCGGACAAAGACCGCATCTCATTGCTGCTCGAACGAGCGAAGGCCGGAGAGACCCATTTCTTTGAGTTCGAGTCGGCTGGAGATGCTCCCGTGTCAATCTATTCGACCTGTTTTATTCCTCTGTTAGATGATGATGGAAATCCATACAAGATTATGGGGTTCACCATCGATATCACGAAGGAAAGAAATCGCGAGAAAACGCTGGCGGCAGTCGCTGCGGAGAGACGGCAGTTGGGAATGGCCATCGAGCAGGTTGACGACTGCATGATTATCTTGGATCCGGACACCAATATCCTCTACTGCAATCCCGCCTTCGAACGGCTGACTGGACGGCCCGC
Source organism: Candidatus Hydrogenedentota bacterium (assembly GCA_029937645.1). Lineage (GTDB taxonomy): Bacteria > Hydrogenedentota > Hydrogenedentia > Hydrogenedentales > JAPYPO01. Next base: position 1,506 of record JAPYPO010000312.1, on the reverse strand, counting down.
GTCGGTCGCCATCGGTCGGAAGGTGAAAGTCGATGCCCTTAAAGAAGACGAATTTAAGCGAATTCAAGCGGCGATGGACGAAGGAAAACCTTGGAAAGGGTCGTATTCAGGAACATCAAGGGATGGTAAACTCTATCATAGTCGGGTCACGCTGAACCCCGTGCGCGACGAAGACGGAACCTTGAACAGTTATATCGTTATTCAACGTGATGTCACCAAGGAGCGGGAACTCGAAAAACAGCTGGAACACGCGGGCCGCTTGAAAGCGGTCGGTACGCTGGCGGGAGGTATCGCGCACGACTTCAATAACATTCTTCACTCCATCCTCGGCTATACACAACTCGCGACCGCTCGGATTCCGAAGGAGGACACCCTCCTGCTTGAAAGTGTGGCGGAAATCGAAAAGGGCGGGAGAAGGGCGGCGGATCTCGTCAAGAGAATCCTATCGTTTAGCAGAGAAATTGACATCGTATACGGGGCCGTCAGGCTTCAGCCCCTTATTCAAGAAGCATTGCAATTCGCGCGAGGCCCCTTGCCGGCCAATGTCCAAATCGAATCGGAGATTGATGCCGACTGCAAATCGGTACATGGCGATCCGACCGAAGTTCATCAGGCGATCATGAACTTGTGCATCAATGCCTCTCACGCCATGGCGACCTCTGGCGGCATCCTCCGGGTAACCTTGGAGGAAGTCGATCTCGACGAAAAGGCTACGGCGCTTAATGTCGATCTTTCGCCCGGCAGATACGCCTGCCTCAAAATCGAAGACACCGGCTGTGGCATGGACGAGAGAACGCTGGATAAGTTGTTCGAGCCGTATTTTACGACGAAAAAAGAGGAAAAGGGCACTGGCTTGGGGCTCGCAACGGTCCATGGAATCGTAAGCCGGATGGGGGGATCCATCCGGGTGAATAGCGTACTGGGCGAAGGAAGCACGTTCGTGATTCTGCTGCCCCTAAGCGCAGAGTCACAAGAACTCAACGACAACGCAGGCTCCTCCGAGGCGTCGACCCACACGATTCGAGGAAAGGTACTCGTCGTCGATGATGAAGAAGCGATACTGAGAATGTCAGAAATTGCACTGCGGAACCATGACTTCACCGTGGTCACCTACTTGAACGCCGATTCCGCGTACGCAAAGTTCAGGGAGGATCCGGAATACTTTGACATTGTCGTAACGGATTTCAATCTTTCTGGAATGAGCGGTCTCCAGCTCGGCAGGGCGATCCATAAAATGAGAACGAGGCTGCCGGTCATCCTGACAACAGGCAATCCCGATGCCGTTGCCGGAGAGGATCTCACAAAGTACGGTTTCCGTGAGGTCATCAAAAAGCCCTTCGGGCCACAGACCCTTTCAGAAGCAGTTATTCGCAATCTCCCCGATGAATGAAAAGCGACCTGACAGGCCCTCTTTGCAGTCTCAATACTATCCTGTCTAGAACGCCCGGTTGATGTGTAAACGGCGGTTTAGAAGTGTAGCAGCAAAAGGGCGGTCGAGAAGTGCAG
>JAPYPO010000311.1 GCA_029937645.1 Candidatus Hydrogenedentota bacterium | reverse complement strand
GTCCTACGGTTCCGATGCGCCGCCGACGAGTTACGAAGACATCGACGACGCGGACATGATTACGTTTTGGGGCCACAACGCCCGCGAGTCGCACCCGGTCTTGTTTTGGCGAGTGGCCGACCATAAGAAATTGAAGGACATCCCGACGCTGGTTTCGGACCCGCGGCGCACGGGCACGGTGCAGGGCTTGGAGATGGTGAATCCGCGGAATTCGTTCCACTTTCCCACTCTGAACGGGGATATTTCGTACCTCAACGCGCTCGCCTATGTGATTCTGACCAAGCATCCCGATGCGATCATGCCCGACGAGTGGCTGGACGAAAATACGACCGGCTGGCGCGAGTACGTGCAGGGTGTGAAAGAGCGGTACTCGCCAGAACAGGTCATCGAGCGGAACAAATTGCTGGACCGCGGACGGGTCACGGTCAAAGAGATTGAAGCAGTCGCCGCGCGTTGGGCGGCGGCGTCGATCAAGGGACGGCGCGACGGCAAGGGCGGCGTGTTGACGTACTGGGGCATTGGGTACAACCAGATGCTTCACGGCCAGCACAACACGATTTCGATTATCAATCTCCACTTGCTGACGGGCAACGTGGGCCGGAAAGGCTGCGGGACGCATTCGCAAACGGGCCAGCCCAACGCGATGAGCGAACGCCTGATGGGCGGATTGACCGGGCGCCTGCCCTTCAACGAACCGCTCTCGAATGTCGAGTGGCGGGATTGGATCGCCGACTCGTGGCGCGTGGATCGCAGCCGCCTCGAGCAGACATCCCTCCTGAAAAACCCCATGGCCATCGGAATGATGGAGCGCGCGTGCAACGACGATCTGCACGCCATGTTCTGGATGTACACGACGCACATTCATCTGCCGGATGTGCATACGCTGGTGCGGCCGGCGCTGACTAAGATGTTCTGCGTGGTGCAGGAGATTTACCGCCATGCGCCGAACCTGCTGTATGGCGACGTGATTTTCCCGGCGATGACCTGGGCCGAATGGCAGGGCGGCACGTACATTCAGTCCGAGCGGCGTGTGTACATTTGCGATGGGGTGGGCGTGGCGCGCAACGAAAAGGGGGACGTCCTCACGGATATATTGCCGGATCTCGATTTGGCGCTGGACAAGTGCAAAGCGATCGCGAACAAACTGGGATTGGATGGGGATAAGATTATTCCCTACGAGAAGAAAATCAAGAATGCCTACGGCCAGTCTTTCTACGACTCCGAGGAAATCTTCGAGGATATCGTGAAAGCGTCGAAGGGTTCGGACTCGGACCTCACCGGGATGCTCGAGGTTAAGGAGCGCGACGGGATCGGCCTCTACGATCAGCTGCGCCAGCTCCGGGGCATCCAGTGGCCCGCGCCGACCTATGACATCGCCAAGGCCGGCGGCACCCCGCGCCGCTATATGAACCAGGAAGGGTGGCGCGACCAGCCCTACGAGAACTTCCGCCATGCGGACGGCAAAGCGCACTTTCACCTGTGCGAACAGGACTACGGCGAGAACAATAAGAACATCAAGGAAGTCGCCGAGGAATTGAAGAAGTACGGCGCGAAGGTGGGGGAGGGGCCTTGGCTCTACGAAAACCAGGAGATTCTCGAACGTGCGCGCGACCTCGCGCTAACGCCGGAGCTGCCGGATATCGAATTTTATGACGACTCCTCGAAAACCCTTGTAGATGCTCAAGCCGAGGAAAAATTCCCCTTCTGGCTTGGGCTCGGGATTGTGTACGAGCACTTCCACACCGCGAAAACGATCCGCGGCGCGACGACTCGCAAGCTCGTCCCCGAACAATACGTCGAATTGCACGAGAACGACGCGAAGCGCTACGGACTTGAGGACGGCGAGCGTGTGCGGATTGTGACACGGCGCCATTTTTACGAGGCCCGCGTGTCGGTCGGGACCAATTCCCTGGTTCGGCCCTCGCGCAACGAAGTGCCGGAAGGCTACATTTTCAGCCCGTGGAATCTGTCCGTCGCGGACAGCGCGGACCCACAAAAAAACAAGTGGCTTGTGAACGCGGTCAGCCATCGCGCTTGGGATCCGGTGTCGGGCCAGTGCGACTACAAGAAAGTAGCCGCGCGGATTGAACGGATTGCGTAACAGGAAAGACGGGACGGGACGGGCATGGAACACACGAAAAAGAAGACTGCGTTCGATCGGCGGAAGTTTCTGAAGGGAGCTGCTGCCGCTGGCGCGGCTGTTCTTGGCACGACGGTCGCCGGGCGCTTCATCGGCGGCACCGGCGAGGTGTCGGCCTGCATTCGACCGCCGGGCGCGTTGATGGAGGAAGAGTTTCTGTCGGCGTGTATCCGTTGCGGGCGTTGTGGCGACGCGTGCCCGAACCAGTGCATCCAGCCCTTTACCGAAGAGACCTCGGCCATCCATGCGATGAAGCCGGGCCGCGGACAGCGTAATACCCCCGTGATATTTCCGCGGCAGCAGGCCTGCATGCTTTGCGGCGCGGTCGATAGCGAATATTTGCTATGCACCGACGCTTGTCCAACGGGCGCCCTTCAGAAAACGAAGAAGGAAGTGGAGGCGATTCAGGACCAAGTGAAGATGGGGCTGGCGGTCGTCGATAAGCAACTTTGTTATTCCTTTAACGGGGCGTCGTGCGGGATCTGTGTACGCGCGTGTCCCTTCGAGGGCAAAGCGCTACGCGCGGGGATGTGGGAAAAACCACTTGTCGATCCGGAGTATTGCGTCGGCTGCGGACTGTGCGAGCGCGCCTGTGTGCGCTATCCCCAGGCGATTCATGTGACGCCGCGAGGAGTGTTCGGTGAAGTTTGAAATCCATAAGCTCCAGGTATTGCGCCGCGCGACCCAAATTGGTGTCTTGCTGCTTATGTTGTCGGTGCCCGCGATTTCGAGATACGGAAATTACGTTGCGGCCTATGACATAGACGGACGCCTCGAAGATTGGAAAGGCACGTTGGCCGGCACGGCGCTGACGGTGATCGACGGCACGTTTCGGAAACTGCCGGGCGGTGAAGTCGAACGTGTCGGCGAGATGGTTCGCAGCCGGGAAGGGGTCCTTCGCTATGCGCAGGGCATCTATGGAGGCCCGTGGTCATTCGAGATAGCCGGTGTATCGATGAGCGATCCGCTCGGCGCGTTCGAGAGCATTCTTGCGCGAAAGCATGTCGCGTACGTCGTGGCTATCAGCCTGATCATTCCAATCGTTTTAACCTTGCTGTTTGGCCGGGTTTTCTGTTCGTGGATCTGCCCCATGGGATTGTTATTGGAGTTGACGGACAAAATCCGCTCGATCCTAAGATTCCTGGAAATCCGACCGCGCAACGTGAAGTTCTTGCGCGGCACAAAATACGCCCTGCTCGCGGTCGGCCTCTTGCTTACAACGATCACGGCGGTTCCAATTCTCGGCTACGCCTACCCGCCCGCCATCATCAATCGCGAGGGACACGACCTCATATTCAACGCCTTCGACCGCGCCGAAACGGGGCTGAGTGGACTATCCATCGCCGGGTTGACGTGGATGAGTCTCATCCTGCTTGCGATAGTCGTCTTCGAAGTGCTCGTGTCCCGGCGGTGGTGGTGCCGTTACGTATGCCCAGGCGGTGGACTGTATAGCATCATCGGCGTGGCGCGACCGATTCGAGTCGCGCTCGTGGAATCGAAATGCACCCATTGTTCGGATTGTGTTGTGGCCTGTCCCCTGGGCCTCAACCCGAAGAACGACCAGATGGGAATCGAATGCGATAACTGCGGCGCGTGCATTTCGAGTTGCCACGACGACGCATTAAAATACGCGCTGCCACAATGGCAGGCGTGCCGGAAACGAAAATAGAGACAAACGCGATCCACGCGAGATAAGGCGCCTACTATGAATACACATCGAACCCGATTGTTCTCCTTGACACTGACCGGTTTTCTCCTGCTGTCGCCGGTGGGTTGGAGTCACCATATCCTCGGAGTGCCTCACTACGCCTACGACGAGGAGTATCCACAGACACCTGTCCTAACGTATTCGGTGAACACCGAAGGTCACATGATTCAGATGACCGGATACCCAGGCCACCCCGAGCCCGGTGAACGCTCTTCCCTTCACGTCTATGCGCTTGACCAGGAATTCGGCGCGCCCTTCGACGGCAAGGTGACGATGACAATCCGGCGTGATAGAGCATTCGGAAACGACCCCGTGATTTACGGACCCGTCGAAGCGGAGATCGAGGAAGCCATATTCAAGTTCCACCCCACCTACGATAAGGAAGCTCGCTATTTCGTCGATATCACCTTCAACCGAGAAGAACGCCCGTGGACCATCCGATTGCCCTTAGAGGTCGGAGAGCCCTCCTCTCCCTGGTCCGCAGTACTACTGGGCATCGGTGGGGTATTAGTCGGATTGACCTTAGTAAGGGCATTCGTGATTAAGGCGGCTCGTCGCGAGAAAATCGATGTGCCGGCTCATGCGGAACCGACAAGCGAAACACCGGCATAGCGCGATGAAGAACGACGTTACCGTAACGGCAGATTTACTCCGCAGATACGACCGACCCGGCCCACGATATACGAGCTACCCGACCGCGCCCGAATGGAGTCAGGAGTTCACGGGCGTTGACTACAAGACGGCTCTGCTTCGATCAAGGGGCAACGACGAAGCCGGTGGACTCGCTCTCTACGTCCACATTCCATTCTGCAATGAGCGATGTTTGTATTGCGGTTGCAACGTTGTGATCTCGAAGAAGCCTGAAATTGTTGGGAAATTCCTTGATTACATGGTCAAGGAATTGAATCTGCTTTCATCCAATCTTGATTCCGGACGTCGCCTGGTTCAGCTTCACTTCGGAGGTGGCACGCCGACGTATCTTTCACCCCACCAAATTCGATGGTTGACGACTATAATCTTTGAGCACTTCGAGGTCGATTCGAAGGCCGAAGTGGCTGTCGAAGTTGACCCTCGCGTTACTACGAAAGAGCATCTCGAAGCCCTCCGTTCGTCGGGGTTCAACCGCATCAGCATGGGCGTTCAAGATCTTGATTCCGAAGTGCAGCGAATTATTGGTCGTAATCAGTCCTTAGAAGAGACC
>JAPYPO010000310.1 GCA_029937645.1 Candidatus Hydrogenedentota bacterium | reverse complement strand
CGATGCCGGCGGATCTCAAGATGACTCTTCCAAATGGGAAATCCGGGCTTAAGCGTTATTTTGTAGGCGTGTTTTCTTTGTATGCGAAAAGATACCGGATGGATTTAACGCGAAAGGATAATCTATGAAGCGCAGCGAAATGGGGTTGGCAATCGCGGTCGCGGCCGTGCTTGCCCTTGCGCCGACGCTTTCCCATGCACAGGGAAAGACTGCGCCGGAGGCCATGCAGGGCACGGTCAAGGTTGGCGATAAAGCGCCGGATTTTACGCTGACAGCAAACGACGGCAAGAAATACACGTTGAGCGATTTGACCGGCGAAGGGGCCGTGGCGGTGATGTTTTACCGCTCGGCGAATTGGTGACCCTTCTGCAAGACGCAGTTGGTCCAACTGCAAAAAGACTTGGAAAAGATCAAAAAATCCGGCCTGCAATTAATCGCGATCAGTTTCGATTCGCTGGATGTGCTTACGAAATATGCCGAGGAAAACGGCATCAAGTATCCGTTGCTTTCGGACGAAGGTAGCAAGACCATCAACGCCTACGGCATCCGGAATAAGGAGATGGACGGCGGGCGCATCGCGGGTATTCCTTATCCGGGGACGTACATTGTGGATAAGAAAGGCATCGTGCGCGCCAAACTATTCGTCGAGCGCTACCAGGAACGCCACACCACCGAGGATTTGCTCAAGGCCGCCGAAGCTGTGAAGTAGCAACTCCATACCGATACTCAAACGCCTCGCCAGGACTGCTGTCCAGGCGGGGCGTTTGTTTTGTCAGGGTTTCTTTCGCTTGCGCGGAGCCGAATAAATTTTCTCTCTCGCCTGTATATCCGATCAGCACACTTGACCCATGGCGCGACATTGCGGGAGGAAATAATCATGCAGGACGAACGATGGAACTGCCCCAAATGCGACTTTCGAGAATTCGACGTTGACAAGTTTTCGGCGACAGGCGGGATGTTATCGAAGATTTTCGATGTGCAGACGAAGAAATTTACCACGGTATCATGTGGGCAGTGCGGTTATACCGAGATATACAAGGCCAGCACGGGTACGTTGGGAAATATCTTCGATTTCTTCACGGGCTAACCCGGTTACCGAAGGCCAACAAGGAGACATCTCCGCGTACTCCGCGTCTCCGCGGTAAAATTCCCTTCTATTCTCACCGCGGAGACGCGGAGTACGCGGAGATGCACTCTTGTCGGCGGCAGGCGATCAGAACATCCCATACGGGTCCAGGTCTACCTTCAATGCCACGGACCTTGGTGCGCGTTCGGCGAAGTCTTTTCGGACGGCGCGGGTTAGGGTGTTGAGGCGTTTGGCGGATTTCGAGAAGGCACCGAGGTTCCAGCGGTATTTTTTCTTGACGCGCCGGATGGTCGCGGGGGCGGGGCCGACGACTTCGACGCCACGGAATCCGAGCGATTCGATTTGCTCGACGATGACGCGTTTGAGAACGCCGGCGTAGCGTTCGGCGTCGAGGAGGTCTTCGGATTCCAGGGTGTAGTGGACGAGGCGGCGGAAAGGGGGGTAGGCGGCCTCGCGGCGAAATTCTATTTCCTGGGCGTAGAACTTCGCGTAGTCGTGTCCGGCGGCGGCTTGTACGGCGAAATGGTTGGGGCGGTAGGTTTGGATGATGACTTCGCCCGGCTTGTCACCGCGTCCAGCGCGCCCGGCTACTTGGGTGAGCAACTGGAACGATTGCTCGGCGGCGCGAAAGTCGGGGATGGACAGGCCGGTGTCGGCGTTGACGACGCCGACCAGGGTGACGCCGGGGTAGTCGTGGCCTTTGGCCAGCATCTGCGTGCCGACGAGAATATCAATTTCGCCCGTGGCAAAACGCCCGAGGATTTTCGCGTGGCCTCCTTTGCCCGCCGTGGTGTCGGCGTCCATGCGCTCGATGTTGGTTTTGGGGAAGGCGCGCCGCAGGAAATCCTCGATCTTCTGTGTGCCGACTCCCATGTAGATGAGCGGATTGAAGTGGCATTCGTCGCATACTTGCGGAACGGCCCGCTGCGCGTTGCAATAGTGGCAGGAGAGGAATCCACCTTTGGCGTGGTAGGTCAGGCTGACTTGGCAATCCTCGCACCCGGCGACCCAACTGCACTTGGGGCACAACACGAAAGGCGAATGACCACGGCGGTTCAAGAGCAGGATGGCCTGTTCGCCCTTTGCGATGCGCGCCTTCAGAGCCTTGTCGAGTTTTTTCGATAGGAAATTTTCCCCGGCCTCCTCGCGGACCTCCATGCGCATGTCCACGATTTCGACGCCGGGAAGTTCGGATCGCGTGGCCCGGCGCGGCAACACGAGCCGGATGGACTTCGCCTGCTGTGTGTTGTAGAACGACTCGACGGAGGGCGTCGCCGAACCGAGCACACAGATGCCGCCCGCCAGTTTCGCGCGCACGATGGCAACATCCCGCGCATGATACCGGGGCGCGTCGCCTTGTTTGTAGGACTGATCGTGCTCTTCGTCCACCACGATAATACCGAGATTCGGCAGGGGCGCGAATACGGCCGAGCGCGCGCCCACGACAATCCGCACTTCGCCGCGTTGCGCCCGCCGCCATTCGTCGTAGCGTTCGCCCGACCCGAGGCCGCTATGGAGCACGGCGATCTGCGCATCAAAGCGATCGACGAAGCGGCCCACCGTTTGCGGGGTCAGGGAGATTTCCGGCACGAGGATGATCGCGTCTTTGCCGAGGGAAAGAGCGTGTTCGATGGCTTGCAGATAGACTTCCGTCTTTCCGGATCCCGTGATGCCTTGGAGCAGGAAGGTCGCGAATTTTTTCGACTCCAGTTCCTTCGTTATCGCCTGGTAGGCTGATTCCTGTTCCGCGTTGAGTTCATGTTTTTCAGAAGGCCCCGAAGTCGCCCCCAAGTCGGGCGACCGGTAGGCCTCGCGTTTCTCCCGCACGATAAGGCCCTTCTTTTCCAACGCGTGGAGGGCGGCTGCATTCACGCCATGTTTCTCGTATAGGCTCGTGGCCACGCGCTCCGCCTCGCCGTGGAGGAGATCGAGATATACGGCGGCCTGTTTCGGAGCGCGGCGTTGCATCGCGGCGAGCGCTTCGGCGTCCGGCACCTTCGCCTCGACGAGTTTGGCCCAAATCTCTGTCTTCATGGAGACGCTTGCCGTATCGGCTAGAATCTCCTCAAGAATGAGGCCGCGTTTGCTGAGGGACTGTAAGGTATTGCTGAGTGCGCGGGTGCCGGCCTCCTTGGCAAGTTGGCCTTCCAATAACGGGCCGCGCCGGTGGAGCGCCGCAATGACTTGTTGCTGGCGTTTGGTGTAGCGCCCCTCGCCGAGCCCCTCGGTGACCAAGGTATAGCGTTTCTTCGAGCGGATCCGAATGCCGGCGGGCACGGCGCAGTTCAGGGCTTCGCCGAGCGAGCAACAGTAGTACTCGGCAATCCAGCGGCACACACGCAACATCTCATCGGCGATAATGGGCGCCGTGTCGGGCAAGTCGATGATCGTCTTGAGGCCATCCTCGGCCGCCGTCGGGGGGAAGCCAACCGCGAAACCCGTCTCCACGCGCTTGCCCAACGGAACGACGACGCGCGCCCCTAACGCAATCCGGTCTTGCAGCGAGACGGGCACCGCATAGGTGAATGGATCTTCAATGGGGATCGGGAGCGCCACATCCACGAATCGGCGCGGCGGGCCGGCCATTAGGACTTCAGTTCAACGTCCCAATACGCGGCATCAACGAAGCGCTGCCAGCTGCCCATTTCTGAAGCGGGCAAGCGGCGCCCGAGCCTGGGCAGCCATTGGGGCTTTACCGGCTTCTTGAGGAGCGGCATGTCGGCCTGATGCGGGGTACGGTTGGCCTTATACACGTTGCACTTCATGCACGCCAAGACCAGATTTTCCCAGGTGTCTCGCCCGCCTTTGGAGCGGGGAACCACATGGTCTAAGGTGAGATCGGGTTTGGCGAAGGTCTTGCCGCAGTACTGGCACTGGTTCTTGTCGCGCTCGAATATGTTGCGCCGCGAAAACCGGACTTCCTGGCGAAAAAACCCGTTGAAAGTGCTCAAGAGAATAACCTCGGGAACGCGAATCGGCATCGTCGCCGTATGCAGGTAGCGCCCTTCTTCGCGCAAGGCGGACAATTCGCACCAGTTGTCGAAATCGTAAAGAGAATAGTCGGTCGGATGCACAGCGCGGGCCGCGCCCTGATACAACAGCGTCAACGCGCGCCGCACCGAGGCCACGTTCACCGCGACCCAGGATTTATTTAATACCAGTACTTGCCCGTCAATCATGCCAGCCAACCGATCCGGTTAAGGAGTTGCAATGGTTCATGAGGTACCGGGGAGTATGCGCAGCGTACGACGCAATCACTCCGGCCAAGCGATACTGCGCCCGAGTATAGGTAGATAGATTATGGGCAGTCAAGCGCAGGCCAAGCGGCATATCCAGCGGCGTATCCAGCGGCGCGACGAAGGCGTTGCCGCTGTATCCCGCTCCGCAGTATGGTTTATACTCCGCCGTTAGTCTATCGACCAGTAATGTAGGGGATACGAACATGCCGAAGACAAATGCGATTCCTGCGCGTAACGCGGTTAAGAAATCCGACACATGGGAATTGGAAAAATTGTTCAAGAGCGACGCCGCCTGGGAACGGGCGCTCGCGAAACTGGAGAAGGAAATCGTCGGCTTCGAAGCCTTTCGCGGGAAGCTGGGGAAATCGGCGAAGACCCTCTGCGCGTGCTGTGATTTCGACGCGGAGTTCGAACAGGAGGCGGAAAAACTGGGATCTTACGCCTTTCTGCGGGCCTCCGAAGACGTGGCCAACGACACCTATCAGGGGATGGTCGGGCGTTACACCTACATGGCCACGCGCGCGGGGGAGGCGGCGAGTTTCGTCGCGCCGGAGATTCAATCTATCCCCAAGAAGACGATGGACCGTTTTCTTAAGGCTCCGGTACTCAAGGGACACCGCTATCAGCTGGAAAAGCTCATTCGTTTTAAGCCGCACATTCTGAGCAAGAAAGAAGAGCGTCTGCTCGCGATGCAGGGCGAAGTCGCGGGAACAGCCAGCAAGGTATTC
>JAPYPO010000309.1 GCA_029937645.1 Candidatus Hydrogenedentota bacterium | reverse complement strand
ATGCTGAATACCCTTTCTAAGAACCTTAGGAAAGGATCGAATAACCTGCGGCTCTATGAGATGGGTCCGGTCTATTTTGAGGCGGAGGAGGCGAGCAGTCTGCCTGATCAGCAGATCCGGCTTGTCGTGGCCTTCACGGGGAGAGCGGCCGCTGCGCATTGGGGCGAAGAACCGCGCGATGTGGATCTCTTTGACCTGAAGGGCTGCTTGGAAGGTGTGCTGAGTCACATGGGGTCCAATTTTGCTTTTAAGCCCGACGACGTCGATTGGTGTGAGGGGGGGCATGCACTTCGGCTTTCTGTCCGCAAAAAGATGGTGGGGGTCCTTGGCCTTGTACACCCTGCGGTGTTGACGGCTTTTGAAATTGAACAACCGGTATTTTTGGCGGAACTGAACTTGGACAGCCTGTTTAACGCCCGGCATTCGGCATCAACCTTCGAGGAAATTCCGGCGTTTCCGCCTTCGTTGCGGGATATGGCGGTGGTGGTCGATGATAGTATCCAGGCTGGTGATGTACTCGCTACGGCGGCTAGGACGGGGGGGAAGCTGCTGAAGAGCATCGATCTATTCGATATTTTTACGGGCAAGCAGGTTCCCGACGGCAAGAAGAGTATAGCGTTGAGCTTGGTCTTTCAGAGCAATGAGCGCACGTTGACAGATAAAGACACCCAGAAATCATGGGATAAGATACTGAAGAAATTACAGGCTGACTTTGGAGCCGAACTAAGGTAACCTCCCGAAACCATCCCCGCTATGAACCCTCTCATCGAAACCCAAATCGAGCGGATTACCTCGCAGATTGCCGAGCTGGCGAAGGTGCTGGAGGAGAATGAGCAGAATTTGGGCGTAGAGCGGGAGGAAAAAGACGATCTGCGTCAAGGCCAATGGGAGGCGCGGCGGGAGAGCGCGACACTCCAACGCATCGAGAAGGAGTATGACGAGCTTCACGGTGAGCACGCGAAACTTGTGGGGGAGCGCAAGACGCTGAAAGACGGGCTGTCCAAAATTCTCGCCTTTGTGAAACTCGTCGATGGCGGCCTCAAGCCGTGAGCAAGGACAGCGTCGAAGTGACCATCGCAGGCTCCAGAATCCGTGTGCCGATTTTCGGAGACGAAGCGGCCACGAAGGCGCTCGCCGAGCGTGTGAGCCAGGAAGTCACGGCCATCGAAGCCTCCAGCGAGCGTATCGACACCCAAGCCTTCGCGCTACAGGCCGCTATGGCCTTCGCGGCTGAGTCGAGGGGCCTGGAGGCCGACCACACTCAAGAGGTGGCGCAGCTTCAAGTAGCGCTCGATCAATTGTCGGCGAAGCTGGCTGAGCTTCTGGAACGGCATTCGTTAGGCTAAACGGAAATGACACGGCCTCGCTGTCGGGATACTTTTACCAAGAGCTTCTCAGGAGCCCTATCAATTTGTACGAGTATGTTGCAGCGAGAAGGGGGCGCCCAATTGAAACTCGATGAGGGTTTCTTTGGGGATGGTAATTCGTTCGCCCCGGGTGGCGGCAGCCACACCTAAGCCAACTCCTGCGCCGACTGCCGCGCCTTCTGTGCGGTCGTCATCATTGATAATGGCGCCCAACGCCGCGCCGGCCAGCACTTTTAATGCGCTATTCTTCCCCGACGATTTCGTGCCGACAAGTTTATATTCGCGCGTCACAAGAGGACGAAATCGGTCGTTTATTCGAATTTCCCTCAGTTCTAGAGTCAAATTTGTTTTGCCCTTGACTCGCGCTTGTTTCTTGTCAACCATCACACCATAGAGTCTAGTGCCAATGGGTGCAATCACTCTTCCGTTGTGTGTAAACTCTGATTCGAGCCTTACCGCAAAACGGTGACCGACTTTGTGCTCACGTGAATCAACGTTGTCGAGAAAGCGAACGAGCAACGGTGTGCCGGCTGGCGCAAGAATATCTTTTTGTACAGCAGTAACTGGAGCCGACACAGCTTCCTGGGCCGGTGGAGCGACGGGGGCCTGCACGGCTTCCTGGGCCGGTACGGCCACCGCGACATCCCGGCTGATAGTCAACGCTAGGACATCAGTCACCGGGATGGTCTTCAAGGAGCCATTCGTGGAAAAACGAATCGAGTTTTGCGTCCCGCCCTTGAATAGACCTTCAAGAATTTGGCCGTTTTGAAGTTCCAGCGTGTCAGCGTGTGAATAGGCTGGCAGACATATTGCAGCAAGTGCCAGGCAAGCAAACGCCAGGCAAATGGTTTGTGTAAACTGTTGTTTTGGCATAATCGTATCCCCTCGTTACGCGCAACCCTTACCATGAGCGCTGACTGCATGACGAACGCTTTGATGGGCGCGGCAATAATTCCACCCGAAAATTTGATGACGACACGATCTAAGCAAATTGGATGGGAAAAGGCAACTTTTTCTGAGGGTTGGACACCCGCCAGAGAGGGGGAATGCCCGCCGTGACCCGCTATAATGCCTCCGACGCGAATAAAACGACGAATTAGTAGAGGCTTCGATAGCGTTTTCCTAGAAGGGAGATCGAGACTTTGAGCGACTACTCGGATGTAATCTTTAACCTGGTGGAGTACGAGGTGTTGTGCAACCTCCAAGTCCTTGACTCCCTTGTGCGTCTGGGCGTGGGGGAGTCTACGCGTGAATTTGCTTTCGGCTTGCGCACACCGCATCGAACCGTGTCATATATTGCGGACGTCATGCGCGCATGGAGTGGGTGTGTCGCACCGATTATCGAAACGCCTTCGTGGCCTCCGTATGACGATAGTGAGACGCTCCAAGAAATCCGGGAACGAATTGTCGCGGTTGGCGAATATTGGCTTGCCGCCGCGAAGTCGTCTCATGAGCAGGGTGTCCTTGGCGAGGAGCGCCGTTTGAATCAGGTGTTCCATCTCGTAACTCACGGCACCCATCACCGTGGACAGCTATTGAGCATGATCTCACTCATGGGTCATGAGCAGCCTTTTGAAGGAGGGGACTACGGCGGCTGGTCGAATCAGCCGTCGCAATAAACTCCTTAAGCCGGTGCATCGCAAAGGGAGCGGGTATGACCGGCGCCATATCTGAGAGCGAAGTAACGTCCGATAATATATATTATGTATTTTACATGTCCGTGGACCGCCGGCTTCTTTGTGTCTTGCGCTTGGTTTTATGCTGTACTTGGTGTCGTAAAACGTACACAGGTTCGAGTGCGGTCATATATTTACCTGATATTATTTGTTGCATTTAGTGTGTAAGGTACTGTCGTTGTTTGCGTTGCTACGCTATTTTACGTGTTATCTTCGAATCGATTTTTCGATTTTCAGTGGTTTGGCCAAATGTCCTCTTTGATGCCCCAGGTGAGCGCTGTGACCAATTCCAAGGAATTGCCCGCTGGGTCTCGGAAGTATAGAGATAGGCCTCCGTTGGGCCAGGTGTGCTCTGATTCGATTGGGACGTGGTGGGCTTGTAGGTGGGCCTTCCATGCTTCGACTTCGTCGGGGCGCATATGAAAGGCGACGTGCCCCTCCCCCACCGCTCCGTGCTGGAGGTTTTTTTCGGCTGACGTCTTGGCCGGGTTGAAGAGGAGGAAGACGGATTCGCCGCAGCGAAAAAAGACGTGACGGCCTTCCTGGCGGGCGAAGGCTTCGAGTCCGAGTACGCGGCGGTAGAAGTCTTCGGCCTGGTGGAGGTCTTCGGCGTAGAGACATGTTTCGAGTACGCGGTTGGCTTTCATGGTTCGAGATCCTCTTGATTGGATTTAGGGTTCTTTTGTAACTGAAGTCTTACATAAGTTCAAGCAGGGTGCCTGTGCTACACTGCGGTTGGCCTTGAGGCCATTTCGTGTCGCTAGTGGTTTGATTTAAAATTCAGAATGCTTATACAAATTGTTCATGCAAACTCTCGTTGGACATGGTGTTGCGCCGCAAGAAAAGGGACAGACACGTCTCCCTTGCATCAGTCCCTTTTTTGCTTAGTTTTTTGAGGGAAGTTTACAAGACATAATCTCCCATCAGCATAAATCAAACCACTAGTTCCTGTCGCGTAAAAGGCGTCAACAGGTTGAAGAGGTTCTTCGCTTCGCTCAGAATGACTCCTTATCGTTATTCCGCGCTGAAAACCGCTTTCCTCTATCCTACTGGAAAAGGCAACCGTCTCGGCGCTAGTATATAGTTCCTTTTTTGGCATGAAAACGGGGTTTGCTGCTGTGAGGATAGGTTCTTGAGTGGAGTGGCACGTTGGTTTTGCGCCGGTGAGAGAGGTTTGCTCTTCGGGGCTTTTCTGACGCTCACTGGCTGTGGGGTCTATTTTGGGCTTTCTGACCCGATTGAGCTGGAGGATCGCTCATCCCTTATCGATTCGATGTACGCTGAATACCGGGAGGATTTCCCAGGTATCGGTGAAATTTCGGCGGAGGAGCTTATCGAATCGCTGGGAACTGAGGAGCTTGTGCTGGTAGATGTTCGGGAGCCTGAGGAACGGGCGGTATCGGTCATCCCGGGCTCGATTTCGCGCGAGGAATTTGAGTCCAGTAAGGACGGGTACCGGGATAAGACGATTGTGGTTCACTGTACGATCGGTTATCGAAGCGGGGTCTATGCGAAAGAGCTGGCCTCGGAAGGCATTGAGGCTCGTAATTTGGCGGGCAGTATCCTTTCCTGGACTCACGCGGGAGGCGATGTGGCTACACTTGGCGGGGTTAAGACGAAGCGGGTCCATGTCTATGGGCCCACATGGGATCTTCTTCCAGAGGGGTTTGAAGCTGTATGGTAGTGCTAGCCCCCCACTCTCCCTGCGATCAGGCCCGCTGCGCGGCGCGTCTTTGCTTTGGGTAGCGCGCCGTTGACGAGCGGGCTATTTGGCGCGTCGCTGCAGCTCATCCGCTGGCCTCAGTGGATCAAGAATTCTTTTGTGTTCGCCGTGCCGCTTTTTGCTAAGGAGTTGTCAGACCCGGCGCAGTTGCTTGCGACTTGCCTCGCGTTCGCCTCGTTCTGTCTTGTTTCCAGCAGCGTCTATATTCTCAACGACACCGTCGATCTCTCCCGCGACCGGATGCACCCCGAAAAGAGGAACCGTCCTCTTTCATCGAGGCCAGCACCTTGT
>JAPYPO010000308.1 GCA_029937645.1 Candidatus Hydrogenedentota bacterium | reverse complement strand
TAATCGATGCCGGCGGATCTCAAGATGACTCTTCCAAATGGGAAATCCGGGATGAAATCCATTTTGCGAAGTAAATCCTGCTGTTTTATCGCCATGGCCCTGATGGCGGCGGCGCCTTATGGCTGTTTCCATGACGACGATGGCGACGAGGCCAAGCTGACGGTCTTGTTCTCTGCCGATGCCGATGCGGCCCAGAAAGCCCTGCTCGGCATAGTAGACCTTGATAACGTGCCCAAGATGGGCCCGGTCGCGTTGGAAGATATCGAGAGCCTTGAGCTTACGATCACGGAAATCGCGCTCGATCACACTGGATCCGGTGGCGGGAGCGACGAACCGGTCGTTCGGGTGCTGGCGGACTCGTTTGAACCCATTTCCATCGCGGTGCCCGTTGGAACAACGGTCGAATTCGTTTGGGAATCCGACACGCCCCACACCATCACAAGCGGATTACCGGGCGACCCAGACGCGGGGACATTGTTCGACGAATCCGCGGATACCACGGGAGCCGTGGTTCAGCTAGAGTTCCTCGAAGCCGGAACCTTTCCATTCTTTAGCGATTCGATCGCCGGTCAAAATGCGAACATGACCGGCACCATCGTCGTAACAGACGCCGCGGAAGGTGGCGAGGGTGAAGGCGAGGGCGAGGGAGAAGACTCGAAGGTGGTGGTCTTCTCCGGCGCGTTGGTGGTCGATATTATGGATCTGCAAACCATATCTGAAGTGTTATCGACGGCCAACGTCCCGTCCGGGAAATATACGAAGGTCCGGCTCACGGTCGAAAATCCCATGCTGATTCTCAAGGCGAACCCCGATGTTGTCATCGAAGATGTGATGATTACCGCCAATGGCCGCTTATTCATTTCTACCCAATTCGAACTGCCAGCGGGCCAGGATAGCCTGCTTGTCCTCGACTTTGGCGGGATACATCTCGTCGAACACGGCAGCGGTTCGTTCAACTTAACGCCGCAACTTCGCGCGCTCATTGATGTGACGGATACCAGAGTGAGCGTGACAGGAACCGTGGGATCACTTGCCGATACTAACGAAGATTTCGTCCTCACACTCGAAGATGGCAGCGAAATCAATGTGAGCGTCGGTGCCGCAACGATTCAAGACACCGAGGGAAATATTCTTAGTGCAAGCGACCTTCAAGACGGCCAACAAGTGACCGTTGAGGGCCGGATGAATGTCGCTGGCGATATAGCCGCGACTACGATAATAGTCCATTCATCTGTTGGTGAAGGAGAGGGTGAAGGTGAAGGTGAAGGTGAAGGCGAAGGTGAAGGTGAGGGTGAGGGTGAGGGTGAGGGTGAGGGTGAGGGCGAAGGTGAGGGTGAGGGTGAGGGCGAAGGTGAGGGTGAAGGCGAGGGCGAAGGCGGAGACCCGTCGAAGTCAGCAGAACTGATCGTCTTGTTTTCTGGCGATAATACGGCAGTCGAGAAAGCCCTAGCTGCGATTCTTACCAAACAATCTGAATACCTTAAGATGGGGCCGGTCGAATTGGACGACATTGAAAGCCTCACCTTGAATATCTCCGATATCACGCTGGATTACGCCGGCTCGATGGGAATGAACACGGGGCCATTAATGAACACGGGGCCATTAACGGTCAGCGTCTTGGATGGCGCCTTTGACCCGGCGAACGTGAGCGTGGAAATGGGCGATACGGTCCGTTGGTTATGGGAGGACGATAACTTTCACACGGTCACCAGCGGCGAGGAGAGTGAGCCGAACGCGGGCGACGATTTCATGGGTGACGGCTCAGCGATCGGCGATGTCTTCGAAGTCACGTTCAACACCGCAGGCCTTCACGCCTACTTCAGCGACACGCCATCCGACATCGGCGCCAACATGATGGGCACGGTCGAAGTGGGAAGCAAAGATGGCGACGATGAAGGCAATTCGAGCAAGATAAACGTATTCGACGGATCCATCGATGTCGATATTTTGGATCTCACAGAAGTTTCCGCGGTCATTTCCGCTGTTGAATTGCCTGCGGGTAAGTACACGAAAATTCGGATCACGGTAGGCGACCCGCGCCTCGTGTTGAAGGCGGACCCCGATACGGTGATTACTGACCTTAAAATCCCTTCGAGCGTACTGCAGATTTCGAGACAATTCGAGCTTCCTGAAGGCGAACAGAGCCTACTCCTGCTCGACTTTGGCGGCATCCATCTCGTCGAACGCGGCAACGCTGGATTCAACCTAACTCCGCAACTTCGCGCCGAGGTAAACGTTCAAAACGCTGTGGTCCAATTGTCGGGAACCATCGACTTGATCGACCTGGGAGAAGAAACCATCACGGTCGATACTGGAAGCGGTCTGGTGAAGGTCGATTTTTCCGAAGCGGACATTACAAGCGCGGGCGGTCTGGCCGTATTTGATTCCGTAACCATAGGCGGTATCATGTCCGCCGATGGCACCGTAAAGGCAGACACGGTCGTCGTGGACGTGTAAGCGTCCGACCACAGGCACACGAAAATGCAACGCCCCCGGGTTCGCTTAGCGAGCCCGGGGGCGTTTCCGTTTGGACACGGAGCCCCTTTTTTGGATACCATGGAGCTTATCTCTTACTTTTACAAGCGCATTGCAATCGAGGAAATATCGACTTATGGCAACCCAAGAATCGAACAATAGTCTAAACCGCCGCGCCTTTATCAAGATGGCCGCTGGCGCTGCCGCCGGAATGGCCGCCGCCCCGAAAAAGGCCAACGCGGGCATCGCGACGAAACTGTTCCCGCAGACGGTCCTCGGTGCGAACGAGCGCATCCTGACGGGCCACATTGGCACGGGCAAAATGGGTATGCGCAATCTAGGGTTTTGCACACTCCTCCGTGAACAGAAAGACATCCAGCCTATCGCGATATGCGACTTGGTGGAGGATCACCGCGAAGGCGCCGCCGACTTTACGACGAGAGTGTACGACCGCCCCTCGACCCATGAGTATTTCGAGGAGGTTATCGAAAATAAGGATGTGGATGCAGTGGTCATCGTGACCCCGGATCACTGGCACACGATTCCCAGCATCATGGCCTGCGACGCGGGCAAGGATGTCTGGTGCGAAAAGCCGCTTACGACGACCATCGGCGAAGGGCAGCCGCTCATCGACGCGGTCCGGCGTAACAAGACGGTTCTACAATGTGGGAATTTCCAACGGAGCGGCGCGCACTTCAAGGAAATCGTCGACCTAATCCAGAGCGGATACATCGGCAAGATCGCCCGCGTGGAAACGTGGATACACGATTCCACGCTCGCGGCAGGCATCGGCAATCCGCCGGACGAGCCCGTGCCCGATGGCCTCGATTGGGACCGCTACCTCGGCTGGACGGAGAAGGTTCCCTACAACAAGAATCGGCATCTCTACAACTTCCGCTGGTTCCTCAACTACTCGGGCGGCAAGATGACCGACTGGGGCGCGCACCTCATCGACATCGTGCTGTGGGCCATGGGCGAAGAGAAAAAGCCGAAGGCCGTCACCGCCATGGGCGGCAATTTCGTCCTCCAAGACAACCGTACAACGCCCGACACGCTCGAAGTTCTCTACGACTTCGACGACTACATCCTCAGCTTTTCCAACCGCGTGTACAACGGTTACGTCGAGCGCAACCGCTACGGTATCCTGTTCCACGGCAGCAAAGGAACGCTCTACGTCGACCGCAAGGGCTACCATATTAAGCCGGTCAAAGGCGGCTGCGAACCGCGCGAACTGGACGGCCAAGTCGAGGGCGACATGAACAGAGCCCACTGGCAGAACTTCGTCGATTGCGTTAAATCCCGCAAAGACCCCATATGCTACGTCGAGTCCGCCTTCAACACCGCCACCGTCTGCCACATGGGCACCACGGCCTACGTCGCCGGCGGCCACTTCGGCTGGGACGCCGATAAGCAACGCTTCACCAGCCCAGACCGCAAAGCCCAAAAGAAAGCCAACAACTGGGCCTACCGAAAATACCAAAACGGCTGGTCGCTCAAGTCGCCGTACAATAAGGCGTGGAAGGCGTAGGCGATTTACGTTGAGCGGCTTGGTACTTTGCGTCTTGGCGGCTTTGCGTGAAAATCCGTCCTGCTTCCTCTGTGGCCTCTGTGCTCTCTGTGGCTAACAGACCAGCAAGCCCGCCTTGGCGGGACCGCCGAAACTCTGTTAGGATGTAAGGGTTTCGTTGCGATAATCGCCCCACGGAGTAGTCCATGCAGAACAATTCCAATCCTACGGAAGACCCGCTGATTATTGCGGGCCGTTCGTTCAACTCGCGGCTCTTGATCGGAACGGGGAAATTTCCGAGCACCCAGTCGCTGCGGGATGCCGTCGAGGCCTCCGAGTCAGAGATCATCACCGTGGCCCTGCGCCGGGTGGACCTGGATCGGCCGGATGACGACAGCATCATGCCCGCGCTCAACCCCGAAAAACAGCTCATCTTGCCCAATACCTCCGGCGCGCGAACGGCCGAGGAAGCGGTCCGTCTGGCCCAGCTTGCCCGCGCGGCCGGGCTTGAGCCCTGGGTGAAACTGGAACTGACCCCCGAGCCGCGCTACCTCTTGCCGGACCCAATCGAGACCCTTAAGGCGGCGGAGATTCTTGTAAAAGATGGCTTTGTCGTCCTGCCCTATATCCAAGCTGACCCGGTGTTGGCCAAGCGCCTCGAAGAAGTGGGCACGGCTACCGTCATGCCGTTGGGCGCACCCATCGGGAGCAACCGTGGAATAAAGACTCGGGAGATGGTCTGCATTATCATCGAGCAATGCACCGTTCCCGTCGTGGTGGATGCCGGGCTTGGGGCCCCGTCCCATGCGGCGGAAGCGATGGAGATGGGCGCGGACGCGGTTCTCGTCAATACGGCTCTGGCTGACGCACGCGATCATTTTGCGATGGCCCGCGCCTTCGCCATGGCGACGGAGGCCGGTCGCGCGGCGTATCTAGCGGGCTTGGGCCCGCAGCGTGATGTGGCGGACGCGTCATCGCCGCTGACGGGTTTTCTTAGCTGAGTGTATTCGAGTGCATTGGTTCGTAATTTACTCAGCTTAAATTGTCATTGCGAGTCAGAACCCGCTTCGCGGGAAATTGGGATAAGAAAG
>JAPYPO010000307.1 GCA_029937645.1 Candidatus Hydrogenedentota bacterium | reverse complement strand
AGATCGCCCATTTGCGCGTACACATCGCCCAGCCGTTCCAATTCGGCTACGGTAGGTCGCCCGGACAAGGCGATGAGTTGGGTATAGGCGAGCACGACTTTGTCGAGCTGCCCCGCGTCGTGTGCCTCGGCAAGCAACCGCCGCAACGCCGCTTCCTTATCCTCGGTGGCGCTGATCGCCCGCTCCATCGTCTCCACGGCGCGCGATACATCCCCAATCGCCCGGTACACCGCCGCTAATTCCTCGTAAGCGGAGAGGCGTCGCGGTGTATTCTGCACGCGGCGGTTGAACTCTTGGGCCAATTCTTCTTGTCGACCCTCCTGCACGTGGACTAAGGCCAATAACTCCACCGCGTCCAGCCGGGTCTGTGCGCCGCCCGCGGTCGACAGCATTTTCCGGTAGGATTCGGCGGCTTCTCCCCAGCGTTTTTGGGAGGCCAGCGCCACGCCGTATTTGCGCAGATACGATGGATCTTCCGGTTCGAGCCGGACGGCGTTGCGATACTGTTGAAGGGCATCTTCGGGGCGGTTGTACATCATATAAAGTTCGGCGAGCGTCACACGCGCCTCAGCGCTCGCGGGGCTCAACGCCACCACTTGTTGGGCTGATTGAGTCGCTTCCCCCTGCCGATTCTCACTCTGATAAATCTGCATCAGGTCTCGGTGGTACGAAGCCGCGCGATTCCGGTCGGTGTCGATCAGGGTCTTGTAGGTTTCGATGGCCTTGTCGGTCAGCCTGGTGGACGAATAGAGCAATGCCAAACGAACCAGGTGGCTGGGGACGCCGGGCTCCAACGCGGCGGCCTTCTCATAAATGGTAATCGCACTTGGGCGATTACCCACATGCTCGTACAAGCGGGCAAGCCGCAGGGCAGGCTCGACGGACTCCGGTTCCGCGTCGGCCGCAGCCTTCCATGCCGCTTGCACCTCCACGATACGGCCCAACGCAGAATATGCCTTGAGCTGGCCCTGCTCCCCCTTACGCCGAAAGTAGTCCTGATCTTGCTGCTCCGCGAGGGCCGTGTAAAAGGCGAGCGCTTCCTCGTAGCGATCTTGGCCCACGAGCAAGCGGGCCAGTCTCAACGAAAAATCCAGGTTCTCCGGATCCTTTTCCGCAGCCGTGCGATAGATCTGTTCCGCTTCGTCTAGAATCGCGAAGGTAACGAGAATGGCCGCGATCTCCGCGTGTTGCTCCGCCGAGCTTCGGCCTTCGTCCAGCATGGACAGCCAGATGCCGAGAGCATCTTCCCGTGCGCCAAGCTCAAAGCGAAGCGCCGCGAGCCGAAGCAACCATTCCGGCAGACGTTGTGCCTCGATGGCTTTGGCGTAGGTTTCTGCGGCTTCTTCGAGGAAGTCGTGGCGCTCGAGCCACTTCGCAACCTGAACCAGACGCTCGGGCGCCTCATCTTCCGCCCAACGCGACCACGTCTCTTTTGCGAGCGTCGGTTCTTCGTCGGCCAAGTGCTCCTCACCGAGTCGGCGAACGTAATCGGAATTCGCGGGATAAAGCTCGATCAGGGATTCCAAAACTTCTATCGCGCGCGTCCGGTCTCGGGTCCTCTTGTAAAGAACGAGGAGTTTTTCGTGGGTCGACTCGTGCGCCGGCGCGCGTTGTATGATTTCTCGCAAGGTGGCTTCCGAGTCGACGTAGCGGCTCATGCCGAAATAGGCGTCGGCCTTCATCAAACGGTAATCGATTGATCCCGGATCCTGTTCAAGCTTGCCTTCCAAGTAGGCCAGCAACCCATCCATATCGCCGAGATCTTGGTAGATCGTCACGAGATTTCTACGCAACTCCTCGAAGAGCCAATTCCCCGGGGACACCAACTCCATCGCTTCCTCATACTTGGCGACGGCTTGCGGAAAGTCTTCCAACTGAATGTTGGCGCGGGCGATCGTGCGGAGGGATTGACAGCGCCGATAGATATCTCGCGGGGAGGCGGCTATCACTTGCTCGTGGGCGTCGATGGCCTCCTGCCACATGGCGTTATCGCCATAGATCTCCGCTAACTCCAAGAGGGCGAACACATCGTCTGAATCCTGCTCCGCGATGCGTTTCCAGGCGGCGACGGCTTGGTCTTTGTCGCCCTGCCGCAGGTAGACATTCCCGAGAATACGAGCAATCTTCCCGCGCCGTTCCGGATCATTCAGCGATTCCAAGCTTCGCGTCAGCAGTTCAGCCGCCCCCTCGTAGCTCCCGGAATCGTAGTAGAGCGTCCCCAGGAAGATATCGAAATCCGCGCCCTCCGCGCCGCGATCCTGCGCTTGCTCCAGCAACTCGATGGCTTGCTCGACCTTAAACTGGCGGGCATGAATCCGGCCCAACAAAATCAGATCCGAATCTCGAGTGGGCGACTCCAGGCCACGCGCCTCCAGGTCTTCGGTCCAATGGTCCACGCCTTCCATGGCGAAGTAGGCCTCATAGACGCTGTTGAAGGCGCGATCCTGAAAAGGATTTCGCTCCAAAACCTGCACATAGCGCCCGCGAATGCGGATTTCGTTCGGGTCGAATGCCGCTTCGGGTGGCATATCAGCCTCTTGGCCGCATACGGTGGGCAACCCCGTGGCCACACACAACAAGAGTCCAATTAAATGGGAAAATCTCATTCCAACCTCACTTACGTATTAGGAGAACACAGCGACACCCGGTTTGTCGGGAAGAATCCGGCCCGCGTGCGTAATCCTCTATTATAAGGCTTGCCGCGCCGTTGGCCAAATGAACATTTCGGGCTCTCTTCACCCCCGTCTACCTTTTGCTAAACCCTCGGACGCCTGTTATACTCACCAACTTTCTAACTATCGGCAAATTTAGCATGGAGAATTTCATGAAAGTAAATCTCGATGGCATCTCGCCAGCAATCGTCACGCCCTTCACCAAAGGTGGCGTGAGTATTGACTACGACAAAGCGGTTGGTGTGGCGGAACACCTGGTGGGCAAGGGTGTTCAGGGCATCTACGTTAACGGAACCACGGGCGAAGGTCTGCTTCAAACGCTCGACGAGCGCAAGAGGCTCTTGGAAGAGCAAGTCGCCGCCGTAGGGAAGAAAATCAAAGTCTTTGTCCAGACGGGTTGCCTCGATACAGCGGGCACGATCGAACTGACCCGGCACGCGTACGAAACGGGAGCAAAAGCGGCTGGCATTCTGACCCCGGCGTTTTACGGCTACGACGAGAAGGCGCTCAAGGCCCACTACAAGGCCGTTTGCAAGGCGGTTCCGAAGCTTCCGATCCTTCTTTATGATATCCCCCAATGCACGATCAACGCGTTGTCGCCGGCATTCGTCATCGAGCTCGTCAACGAGATTCCTAACTTGGTCGGGCTCAAGGAAAGCAACAACCACATGGTCAACTTCAGCCGCCTCGCGGCCGGCTTGCCCAAGGGTTCGTGCCTCATCAACGGCGCCGACGAGTACACCTTCCAGGTCTACGTCACCGGCGCGACCGGCAGCGTATCCGCCATGGCCAACATTGGGTCCGAGCTACTTCTTGGTGTCTATAACAACGTCAAGGCCGGCAATCTCAAGAAAGCATGGTCCTTCCAACTCAAGATTCACGGGCTGTCGAAACACTTCAAATACGGAAATCTGATTTCCTACCAGAAGGAAGGCCTACGCCTCAGAGGCTGCGATGCCGGTTACGTTCGTTCGCCGCAACGGGAGCTGACGGCTGCGGAAAAGAAGACTTTCGCGAAGAACTTGGAAGAAGCCGGAGTTATCTAGTCCATCCTGAACCACGAATGGACACGAATGCACACAAATTGTAAGACTGTTCGTGTTTATTCGTGTCCATTCGTGGTTCCGTACTTATCGTACGAAAATGAATACCGCTAACGTCCTTGTTCCTTCTCCGCCTCTTTCGCCCGTTGCCAGACGGCCTTGACTTCTTCAGGAGTCTCCGCGACCACGTCGCCGAACACATGCCCATGGCGGCGAATCATTTTCTCGTGGATGGATTGCAGCACCTCTTCCAGAGAAAGCCGCCCTTCTTCCTCAGCGGCGGCCACCGTCGCCAGCACGGTGAATAGCGCATCGCCCAACTCTCGGTGATGTGCCGGTTATCCCCCTCCTGGATAGCTTCCCTTAGCTCTTCGGACTCTTCGCTAAGAAATGCCGCGAAATCTGCGGAGCTTTGATCCCGGTCCCAGGGGCATCCGTCTTCGGTGCGCAGATAGCGCGCAAGATTGGCCAGCGCTTCGAACCAATCCGTTTCCGATAACGGTTCACGGTCAAAGTGGGGATACACCCTTAGCCCTTTCCGGGGAGGTCATAGCCCTTTCCAAGGAGCTCAAGTATTTCTGGAATTTGCCGATAAGAATACCCAGCAGAGGCTCACGACAAGGAGGTCGCTATGACGGTTCAATGTTGCCAGTGCAAAAAGGTCAGAACAAACGGGCAGTGGATCGACGCCTCCGAAGCGTTGACTGGACGCGTAAGTCACTCGTACTGCCCAACATGCAGCGACGCAATGCTCGCTGAAATCGACCAACAGAGAGCCCGAGAGGCAATGGGTTCACGCCCCGCGATCGAGGCTACGTAGTCGCGCGTCAGGCGTAATCCCGGAGGAAAGGGCTACTTGTAACGGTAGGTTATCCTGCCCTTTTCAAGGTCATAGGGGGACATCTCGAGTTTCACTTTGTCACCCCGCAGGATGCGAATGTAAAATTTGCGCATCTTGCCCGACACATGAGCCAACACCGTGTGGCCGTTGCTCAATTTAACGCGAAACATCGCGTTCGGCAACGGCTCCGTAACGGTGCCTTCAACTTCTATAGCAGCTTCCTTCTCCATACTGAGTCCCTGATCCGGTTCGTTCCTGTGAGTTCATTAAGGTTACGCCACAAGCGAAGCGACGCTTAGGCCGACAGTATATCACTACAGACCGACCTTTTCAGCAAAATAAAATATTGATGTTTTTGGAGGCATACGGGTATTCGTTAGCGCTGCCCAAAAAAAAAGACCCCGGTTTGCCGACCTAGTGCAATGGTTTATAAAGAAGCCAACTTATGTTCGCTCAGAAAAACCACGCTTTCTGTCATTGCGAGGAGCGACCGCAGGAAGCGACGTGGCAATCTCTTCAACATAAGTCCGTCTG
>JAPYPO010000306.1 GCA_029937645.1 Candidatus Hydrogenedentota bacterium | reverse complement strand
CAATCTCATTGGCTCCGGTCGCCGACGGGTCCATATGGGTAATCTCGGTTAAGACTGTTCTTGTTTTCTCAACGCGCACGATTCCAGAAAAAATGAGGCGCAACAACGACTCGACCGAATACCGCCTCAAGTACGATCTTGAGTCTGTCGCTCGCTCCGAATTACCCCGTTTCTTTATTGAAGAGAGCAAGTCAATTTGTTCTAATTAGAGGTTCAACCATAACCGAATTAGGAGATTCTACCCATGTACCGAAAAGTCACCCTTCTCACCTTGTTAATCCTCGCCGCAGTCGCGATGACCTTTGTGAGTTCAAGCAACCAGACCTCCGCTCAAGACGACGCGTTGGGCGCACGAGTGTATGAACTTCGCACGTATCACTGCCATCCGGGAAAACTGGACGATCTTCATGCGCGTTTCCGCGATCACACAAACTACCTCTTTGTCCGCCACGGCATGACCCTCATCGGCTATTGGACTCCCGATGAAGAAGGCGCTGAAGACACACTCGTCTATCTCATCGCACACGAAAGCCGCGAACAAGCGAAGAAGAACTGGGCCGCCTTTGCCTCCGATCCCGATTGGCAGAAGGCAGCGACCGCATCCAAAGAGAACGGCCCAATACTCACTGGTGTCGATAAGATGTTCTTGAATCCGACAGACTATTCCCCGATTCGCTAGATTGGGATTCGTGTTCCTGAAGGCCTGTTGTGGCCTGGGCAATGGCGTGGCAAAAACCACAGCGAGTCTCTAAAAAAAATTACGGCGAAAGGAATTACTGCATGAAAATATTACGCATAGCTCTACCGTTGTGGCGGGTTCTGGCGATGGCGATGGTCGTCACGGCTTGGTGTTCGTTTTCCGCAGTGGCCGAAGAGAGCTGGTATCCTTCAAAACACGGGGCGGACGACACGCTGGGTGCCATGAATTTCCTTTCGCCAGAGAAGGTCATCCAGGCAGCAAAGCTTATCAAGACAGGCAAAACCTATGCGCTCGGCGTCGAGTTAAGCCGCGAAACGCCGGCCTACGGAACGAGATCCTTCCAACTATTTACCGTGGCTGCGGGCGATGGTTCGGGCGCTTCCATGGGCGATAATAAACTGACATTCAACGACGATTGGATGATGACCTGGGTGGGGATCGGCAGTCAGATTGACGGCCTGGGCCATGTGGGGATCAATCATACGTATTACAACGGAACGCCCATTTCGGATTTCTGGGTTTCGGACGGGTTGACGAAGTTTGGCATTGAGACGCTTCCGCCACTTGTGACGCGCGGCGTCTTGCTCGATATCGCCGGGTTCAGGGGTGTAAAGATGCTCGAAGCGGGCACGGCGATCAACCGCAAAGATATCGAAGGCGCGATGCGGACGCAGAATGTCAAAATCGGCAAGGGCGATGTCGTGATTCTCAACACCGGCTGGCAAGCCTTGGCCAGCAGCGACCCGGTGCGGTTCATGGAGGGCGAACCGGGCCTCGGACTGGAAGGCGCGAAGTTTCTAGCGGCCAAGGATGTCATCGCGATCGGCGCTGACCAGTGGGGTCTGGAAGCGGTGCCGGGAGAGACCCACGGTCTGGAGTTCCCCGTCCATCAGGAGTTGTTGGCGAAGAACGGCATTTACGTTCTCGAAAACATGAAGACCGACGAGCTTGTGGCGGACAAGGCTTGGGAATTCCTGTTCGTACTGGGGCAGCCCAAACTTAAGGGCGCCGTCCAGGGGATTATCAATCCGGTGGCAATACGGTAGCCGAGAGCCAATTCGTCTGTAAACTCAACTGCCGGTGAATTTGGGCACTCGTTTTTCCTTGAAGGCGTTTATAGCTTCCGTGAGGTCGTTCGAAGCCGTGAACGATGTGGCCCAGTGGGCAACATAGTCCAGCCCTTCCTTGATCGTGTGCTCCTCGGAATAGGCCAGCACGTTCTTCGTGCTTTGCACAGCCAGGGGCGGGTTCGCGGCAATCTCGTCGGCCAGCGCACGAGCCCCTGCGAGCAGGCTCTCTTTGTCCTCAAAGACTTCGTTAACGAGCCCACAGTCTAGCGCGCGGCCGGACGGGATGCGTTTGCCCGTGTACGCCATTTCGCGCGCCATCCCCTTGCCCACGATGGGCGTGATGCGCTGCAACGTCCCCACATCGGCGACAATGCCAATCTTGGTTTCGTGGATGGCGAAGGTAGCATCCTTCGTGCACAGCCGGATGTCACACGCCGTGGTGAGATCCACGCCGCCGCCGACACAGTGGCTATGTACTGCGGCGATGACGGGCTTGCGGCATTTTTCCGGTGCGCTGATGTCCTCCTGCCACTCAAGGATGTGGCGGTACGTCTTCATTTTTTGGACGGCCTCGCTCTCCGTCGTAGGAGGTTTCTTCCCACCCAGGTTACTGGCGAAGAGGTCGAGGCCGGCGCAAAACAGGCGGCCCTCGGCCCAAAGAATAGCCACATAGATCGAATCGTCCTCGTCGATTTCCTTGAAGACCCGTCCTATTTCTTCAAAGAAGATCGGGGCCATGGCATTCAGTTTCTTAGGATTATTCAAGACCACCTCGGCCACAGGCCCCCGGCGGTCGAGTCGAATCGCGGTATAGTCAGAACTCATGTTTTCTCCTTGATGTGACAAAATGACGAAAGTTTCCCTTTGAAGGGGGCTGTAGCAGGAGTCTTACTTCTAGCGCGACCGTTCCCCTGCGGGGTAGTCGTGCGGCCACCATTTAGATTTAATGCCGAGGTCTTTCCCTTCGCGCTGCCAGTTGTCCACGCCTTGAGCCGGGGTGATGAGTCCCCAAGCTAGAAGCGAATCGACGTTGTCTCTGACCGTTTCTTCGACGGTATGAGGCTTGAGGCCGAGTTGGGTGATCGGTTTCTGCAATACGCAGAGCGGGCCGTTGCGCCAGGCGCCGTCTCGGAAGACGCCCGCGACACCGACGCTGGGGTACAACCGTTGCATGATGGACTGCAATTCGGTCTGCCGGATTTGGCCGCTTTCGTCCGTGGCGACGAGGTTGTAGCGTTCGCCGTTTTTGTTATCGGGGCTCTCTGCGATGAGGCGTTGGGATTCGGCCACGTCGCGCACATCCACGATATTCCAAAACATGCGCGAATGGGCAAAGCCTTCCATCATGTCGCCAATACGCGTTTGCCAGGTCCAAGGGCGCTGATGACTCGCGCTTAGCAGGGGTCCGATAACATGGCAGGGGCAGACACCGAAAGCCGCAATTCCGACCTTCTCCGCTTCGGCGTAGATGTAGCGCTCCGCCTCCGATTTACCCTTGGCATAGGCCACTTCCCGGTTACCCCGGACGACTTCGTCGGTCCACTGTTTCTCTGGAGGGCGGGACTCCATATTCATATCCGCCCAGCAGTCTTCGGTATGGATATGCCCGTCCTCTGCCGGATGGCCCACGGCGGCAAACGAACTCGTATACACCAACCGCCGGACCGACCCCGATTTCTTGATGGAGTCCATAATCATTTGAGTGGCCCCGAAGCAGCCGTCGTAGACCTTTTGCGGCGTCGAGCCCTCCAGGTTGCCCATTTCCGCGGCAGCGTGAAATACGCAGGTGCAGCCCTTGAATACCTCGTCGTAATCACCGGGGATGGTCAGATCGCAGTTGTGCAACGTGACGGATCCGGGTCCGACGTGATTCATCGCGCTGAGGTGCGCTGAATTCAGGAGATTTGAAGAGTCCCGCACACAGGCCCGCACCTCGTAGCCGTGCTTTACTAAGTTCAGGACCACGTGGGATCCGATATATCCTCCGCTGCCGGTAACGGCTACGGGTCCGTCCGATGCGCTGACAGGTTTAGGGGCGTCACTCATGTGCGTTCATCCTTTTCTGTAGATTGAGCCGGAGCACGGTTCGAAACGTCGCGAGGCCGTGCGTTTGTTGCGGAGATTACTGCCGCCATCATGCGAAACCCGATGGTTGAATGCAAGCCGGTCGTGCCGCGACCGAGGGCCTTATCTGCCAAGCCCCTCCGTACGCCTGACCAACTCCCGGCAAAGAATTCGGTATCGATGCGCGAACTCAGGGGTGTACTTCGAGAAGAAGGTGGCCGGGTGGAAGTCTGGATCCGAGCATTGAACCATTGCCGATGCGTGGGGGATTGGGATTCGGAACGGGGGGAGCCGATCCATGGGTGCTTCACTTTGAAGGCCCCTGCCGATGTAATCGCAATGCATGGCCATTTGTTTTCTGAACAACGACCATAGAATCCCGACCGGCTTGGCCCGCGTATATCCGCCCTTGTCGAGGCGCTCCAGCAACCATTCCGCACCGCGAACCGAGAGCCGGTCGGGCACACAGGGGACGATGAACCCATCGGCCAATTGAAGCAGCAGTTTTACCTGCGCGGGAACGCTGGGCGGACAATCGATGAAGGTGTAATCGTAATTCTGATAAAGGTGTCTGCGGATCTGGCCCTTCCCGTACTGCGCGAACTTCTTATATTCGCAGGAGCCATAATCACGTTCGCAGGCGTGGATTCTGCTTTGAAAGTCGTCGATTCTCATCGAGCCAGGTATCAAATCCAGTCGGGGTATTCCTTCGCCGATCTTTGACACCGAATCGACAATATAACTCGGCACATGGCGCTGAACGAAGTCAGGCTTCAGCATTGAACCCATCAAATCGTGCAGCGTTCTGCCGTGTCCTTCGCAGGAGTTCAACCGCTCCTCCCCGATCAGCAACTCG
Organism: Candidatus Hydrogenedentota bacterium; assembly: GCA_029937645.1. Classification (GTDB taxonomy): domain Bacteria; phylum Hydrogenedentota; class Hydrogenedentia; order Hydrogenedentales; genus JAPYPO01. The sequence goes on along the minus strand of JAPYPO010000306.1, from coordinate 405 downwards.
CTCGCGGCGCACTGATGGTCGGCATCAACAACCAATACCCGTTTCCCCTGAGTCGCAAGACACTCTGCAATGGCGACACAGTTGGTTGTTTTCGCAACGCCTCCCTTAAGATTGAGCATCAGCAGTATTGGCATCGAATCGGTACCCCTTCTGTTTTGATACAGGCGAAATTGTTCGGTTTTCGTGATGTTTGCCTCGCATCACCGAACCATCTCGCTTCATCACACTTCGTATAATACCTGCCAATATAGCGCGAAGAAGCCAGCAGATCGAGATCTGAGTCTGATCGCTCGGCTTCGCCAACGAATATTTGCGTTGGGGCACCTGCGTAGCCACGGCCCAACTCATAGTAACCGACATTTCCCATATGCACCCGCTCGCGGCCATCGCGAGCAGGTTTCAAAT